>NCCY01000163.1 GCA_002279855.1 Rhizobiales bacterium 12-68-15 | reverse complement strand
CGCCATCGCGCAGGCGCGCCCGTTCTCGGACGCCATGGCGGACAGCATGGCCCTGCGCCCGGCGCAGGTGGCCGCCATTCCCGACCACACCGTGGTCTGCCGCTGCGAGGACATCACGCGCGGCCAGATCGACGCCGCGTTCGAGGACGGCGCGCGGGACCTCAACCAGCTCAAGCACTTCACCCGCTGCGGCATGGGCCCGTGCCAGGGCCGCTTCTGCGGCGATGTGGCGGGCGAAATCCTCGCCGCCCGCGTCGGGTCACGGGAGGCGGTGGGCACCTTCACCGCCCGCCCGCCGCTGCGCCCGGTGCCGCTCGCCGACCTCATGGGATCGTTCGACTATGCGGACATCCCCATCCCAGCCCCGGCCCCGCTATGATTCACGACCTCGCCGTCATCGGTGGCGGCATCCACGGCGCAACCGTCGCCTTGTTCGCCGCGCGCGGCGGCATGAAAGTCACCCTCATCGAGCGTGGCCCGCTCTGCCGCGAGGCTTCCGGCGTCAATGCCGGAACGCTGACCATGCAGATGACCCGCGTGGCGCTCATCCCCTATGCCCTGCGCGCCCATGCCATGTGGGCGAGCGCGCGGGAATGGCTGGGGCATGATGTGGGCGTCACCGTCTGCGACGGCCTGTCCCTCGCCTTCACCGAGCAGGAAGAGGAGCTTCTCAGCTTCCGCGCCGGCAAGCGCCGGGAGGCGGGCGCGCCCATCGAGCTGATCAGCGGCGCACAGGCGCGGCAGGTGGAGCCGGGCGTGTCGGAGAAGGTGCGGCTCGCCGGCTATTGCAAGGTGGACGGCTTCGCCAATGCCTATCTCACCGGCCTTGCCTATCGCCGCGCCCTCATCGAGGCGGGCGTGAGCCTGAAGGAGAACACGCCGGCCTCGGGCGTGACCCGCGAAGACAACGGGTTCGCCATCGCCACCCCCGACGGCACGGTGCGCGCGCGGCGGATCGTGCTGGCGGGCGGGGTGTGGATCGAGCCCATGCTGGCATGGCTTGGCATCCATCTGCCCATCAAGACGCTCATCAACCAGCTGGTGGTGACGGAGCGCGTCCAGCCGGTGATGCGCACCGTGGTGGGCATCGCCAACGGCCTGCTGTCGCTGAAGCAATATCCCCACGGCACGGTGGTCATCGGCGGCGGCTGGCAGGGGCTCGGCGACCGCGAGCGCGGCGGCGTGGAACTGCTGCCCGACCGCATCATCGGCAATGTGCGCCTCGCCTGCCATGCCATCCCGGCCCTGACGGCGGCTCGCGTGGCGCGCGCCTGGGCAGGGCTGGAGGCGGAGACGGCGGACGCCCTGCCGGCGGCCGGCCCCATCCCCGGCATTCCCGACGCCTATGTCTGCGGCAGCGTGCATTCCGGCTACACCAGCGGCCCCTATATCGCCCGCCTGCTGGCCGACCGGCTGCTGGAGCGCGCGCCGGAGCTTCCCCTGTTTCCCATCGACCGCCTGCTCCCCGCGAGCCCTGCCTTATGAGGCCCGAAATGACTGCGTCCTTCGTCGATCGCCTCTCCGGCATCCATGCGGCAACGGTGGTGCCCATGCGCGCCGACTTCTCCGTGGACGAGCCCGCCCTCGCCGAACATATCGCGAGCATCACCGCCGTTCCGGGCATCCGGGGGCTTCTGGTCAACGGGCATGCGGGCGAGAATTTCGTGCTGTCGCTGGCGGAAAAGCGCCGGGTGGTGGAGATCGCCCGCGCGGTCAGCCCGCGCGACTGCCTGATCGTCTCCGGCGTCAACCACGAATCCAGCCTCGCCGCCGCGCGCGAAGCCGCCGCGCTGGAACAGGCCGGCGCGGATGGCCTGCTGGTGTTTCCCCCCAACAGCTGGGCGCTCGGCCATTCGGATGACTGCACCCTGCTGCACCATCGCCTGATCGCCGATGCCACCGGCCTGCCGCTGATGCTCTACGGCGCGCCGGTGGGTGCGGGCACCATGTCCTACGGCCCGGAGCTTCTGGCGCGGCTGGTGGAGGATGCCCGCTTCGTCGCCATCAAGGACGGCAGCTGGGAAGTGGCGGCCTATGAGGAACATCTGCGCCTCATCCGCACCCTGCGGCCGGATTTCGCCGTTCTGGGCTCCGGCGACGAGCATCTGCTCACCAGCTATGTCATCGGCAGCGCGGGCAGCCAGGTGAGCCTTGCCGCCGTGGTCCCGGAACTGGTGGTTGCCCTGTGGGACGCGGCCGAGGCGGGCGACTGGGCGACGGCCCGGCGCGTGCACGACGCGCTCTATCCCCTCTCCGTCGCCATCTATCGCGATGCCCCCGGCGGGCGCGCCACGGCACGGCTGAAGACCTGCCTGAAGCTGCTGGGCCGGCTCGCCAGCGACACCTTGCGCCCGCCCCAGCCGCCCAGCGATGCCCGCGAGACCGCAGCCTTGGTAGGCGCACTGACCGCCGCCGGAGCGCCCGTCCGCGCCGCCGCCTGAGCAAGGCCGACATCCTGTTTCGGCGCCCGGCATCCCCCGGCCGGGCGCCCCTCGCCCGTTAGCCGCGAGCGCGCACGGGGGGCCGAACAGGCCCTGCACCACGAAGAGGGTGCCCCCTCCCGCGGACGAAACGACGGGCCTGCTAATGTCCCGCACGCAGCCCCCGCTCTGAACAGCCGGCCTGTCGCGCCCGTCCGCCGGCCACCGGACGGGCGAGAGTCGTTTTGCGCCTCCAGATCACATCCTGAAGTCTTCGCACCTGCGGAATGTTACATCCCGCGGAACAAAAACGTTCGCACCTGCACTTCGTTGTTTCGCAGAACGGAACATAAAAGCGCGAACTTCAGTATTTTTCCCATTTTCGGCGACTTTTTGTTCCTCTGGGCCGAATTTCGGTTTGACAGGACCGCCCGGCTCCGCAACCTTGATACACAACAACATCAAGATCGCACGGTCATTCGCCAGCGAATTCAGCAACTGAATGCGGATAAAGCGATATAATATTGTCACATTTATTTTAAAAATGATGGCATTTTAAATTAAATACTCGATTTTAAACATGAGAACGACGGGACTCTCGTTCGGATGAACACTCCAGACCTTCCTTCAGACGTCACGGGTGCCCCTGCCCGGCGCCGGTCCGGCGAGGCCACGGGCGGGGACAGCAATTCGGTGCAGAAGGTCTGCGCCATCCTGCGGGCGCTCGGCGCCCATGCGCCCCAGCGGCTGACCGAGCTTGCCGCCTCCGCCGGCCTCAACAAGGTGACCGCCCTGCGCATCCTCGACACGCTGGTGCAGGAGGATTTCGTCCAGCGCACGCCGGATGGCAAAGCCTATGCGCCGGGCCGCGAAAGCCTCGCCTTCGCCGCCTCGCAGCGGCGGCCCGACGACGTGCGCGAGCTCGGGCGGGCGAGCCTCGTGCGGCTCGCGGAACTGTCGGGCGACACCGCTTTGCTCTCCGTGCGCAGCGGCATCGAATCCGTCTGCGTGGACCGGCACGTGGGCTCCTTCCCCATCCGCGCCAACTATCTCACCATCGGCAGCCGCCGCCCTCTCGGGGTGGGTGCCGGCAGCATGGCGCTGCTCGCCTTCCTGCCCGACCGGGAGCGGGAGGCGGTGCTGGGTGTGCTCGGCTCGCGCCTCGGCGCCTACCCGCATGTGAGCCTCGACGGCATCGAGACCCAGCTCGCGCTCGCCCGCTCGCGTGGCTACGTCCTGCTGCTGGATTTCGTCATCGACAAGATGAGCGCCATCGGCGCGCCAGTCTTCGACGCGCAGGGCCGGCCCATCGCAGCCCTGTCCATCGCCGCGCTCACCGAGCGCATCCGCGACCGCGAGGAAATGCTGAGCCAGGCGCTGCTGCGCGAGGCGGACCTCATGCGGCGCGAACTGGTGTCGGGACTGGCGACGCCGGTCGCCGCCGGCAAGAACCGGAAGACCACGCCATGAGCTTCATCACCGGCGCCGGCCACACCGCCTATGGCCGGCTTGAGGGCTGCGACACGCTCGCCCTCATGAGCAGTGCGGCGCAGGCGGCCCTCGACGATGCCGGCCTCGTGCGCGCCGACATTGACGGCCTCATCACCGGCTATTCCACCACCCTGCCCCATCTCATGCTGTCCACCGTCTTCGCCGAGCATTTCGGGCTGAAGCCGGATTACGCACATGCGGTGCAGCTTGGCGGGGCCACCGGCTTCGCCATGGTGATGCTGGCGCACCGGCTGGTGGCGGCGGGGGTGGCGCGCAACATCCTCGTGGTGGCCGGCGAAAACCGCCTCACGGGCCAGGCGCGCGATGCGGCGGTGCAGACCCTCGCGCAGGTGGGGCACCCCGTCTATGAGGTGCCGCTCGGGCCGACCATCCCCGCCTATTACGGCCTCGTCGCCTCCCGCTACATGCACGAATTCGGCGTGCGGGAAGAGGATCTCGCGGCGCTTTCGGTGCTGATGCGCCGCAATGCCGGCCGCCATCCCGGCGCGCATCTGCGCACGCCCGTCACGCTGGCCGAGGTCATGGCCTCCAAGCCCATCGCCAGCCCCCTGAAATTCCTCGATTGCTGCCCCGTCTCCGATGGCGGCGCCGCGCTCGTGGTGAGCCGGGAGGCCAGCCGCACGGGCACGGTGCGCATCACCGGCAGCGCCCAGGCCCACACCCACCAGCATGTGAGCGCGGCGCCGAGCCTCACCCGCTTCGGCGCCGCCGCCAGCACGGCCGCGGCGATGGCGGAGGCCGGGATCGCCCTGTCCGACGTCGGCTATGCCGCCATCTATGACAGCTTCACCATTACCCTCGCCATCCTGCTGGAAGAGATCGGTCTCGCCCCGCGCGGCAAGGCGGGCGACTGGGCGCGCGAGGGCCGGTTCGATCCCGATGGCGCGATGCCGCTGAACACCCATGGCGGCCTTCTCAGCTACGGCCATTGCGGGGTCGCCGGCGCCATGGCCCATCTGGTGGAGGCGCGCCTCCAGATGATGGGCCGGGCGGGCGACCGGCAGGTGCCGCAGGCGCCGTCCGTCGCGCTTCTCCACGGCGATGGCGGCGTCCTGTCCTCCCATGTCTCGCTGGTTCTGGAGCGCACCCCATGACGGCCCCCTTCGCCGGAGACTGGACCACGGGCCGCCCGGCCCTCGCCTTCCAGCATTGCCGTGCCTGCGGGGCGCGCTGGCTGTTCGCCCGCAGCTTCTGCCCGCAGTGCGGCGGAGCGGACGTGGAGATGCGGGAGGCGTCCGGCCTCGGCACCGTACACGCCGTCACCCTCGTCACCCGCGCCCCGTCCGAGGCGCTTCGCCCCCATGCGCCCTACCTGCTGGTGCTGGTGGATGCGGACGAGGGCTTCCGCGTCATGGCGCACGCCGCCCCCGATGTCGCCATCGGCGACCGGGTGGCGGCTTCGTTCCGGCCGTTCGGCAGCGGCCTTGTCCCGTATTTCGCGTGTGTGGAGTGAGCCCGATGCGCAGCGGCCTCGATGTCGCCCTGAACCCCAAGTCCATCGCCGTCATCGGCGCCTCGGAGAATCCCAACAAGATCGGCGGGCGCCCGCTGCTTTACCTGTCCCGCTTCGGCTATCGCGGCAAGGTCTATCCCATCAATCCCAACCGCACCGAGGTGCAGGGACTTGCGGCCGCGCCCTCGCTGCTGGACCTGCCGGAGGCGCCGGAACTGGCGATCATCGCGGTGCCCGGCGCCGCTGCCGTGGAGGCGCTGGACGCCTGCGGCGAGACCGGCGTGAAGCTCGCCCTGATGATGAGTTCCGGCTTCGGCGAGAGCGAAGGCGGCGACGGCATGGCGCAGCAGGAGGCCATGGTGGCGCGCGCCCGCGCCCGTGGCATGCGCGTGGTCGGCCCCAACTCGCAGGGGCTGGCCAATTTCGGCACCGGCGCCATCGCCTCCTTCTCCACCATGTTCATTGAAGTGGAGCCGAAGGACGGCCCCGTGGGCATCGTCAGCCAGAGCGGCGCCATGAGCGTGGTGCCCTATGGCCTGCTGCGCGGACGCGGCATCGGCGTGCGCCACGCCCACGCCACCGGCAATGACTGCGACGTGACCGTCTGCGAACTGGCCATGGCGGTGGCGGATGATCCCGCGGTGCGCCTGCTGCTGCTGTATCTGGAGAGCATCCCGGACCCGAAGCATCTCGCGGAAGCCGCCCGCATCGCGCGCCGGCGCGGGGTGCCGGTGATCGCGCTGAAATCCGGCCGCAGCGCTGCCGGACAGGCCGCCGCGCGCTCCCACACCGGCGCCCTCGCCAACGAGGATGCGGTGGTGGACGCCTTCCTGGAGCAGCACGGCATCTGGCGGGCGCGGGACACCGGCGATCTCGTCCATGCGGCGGAACTGTATCTGAAGGGCTGGAAGCCGGAGGGACGCCGGCTGGTCGCCATCTCCAATTCCGGCGCCACCTGCGTTCTGGCGGCGGATGCGGCGAGCGCGCAGGGGCTGACGCTCGATGCCCTCTCCGA
>NCCY01000162.1 GCA_002279855.1 Rhizobiales bacterium 12-68-15 | reverse complement strand
TGCGGGGCTTTGGCGGCACCCGGTTCCGCGACCCGCAGACCTTCCGCTCGGGGCAGTTGTCCGCGCTCGGACAGGACCTCATCGATTGCCTCGATGCGCTGAACATCGACCGGTGCGCCGTGATCGGCCACGACTGGGGTGCCCACGCGGCCTATATCGGCGCCTGTCTCGCGCCCGAGCGGTTCAGCCACTGCATTGCGCTCTCGGTCGGCTGGGGCACCAATGACCCGGACCAGCCACTCTCCCTGCAACAGGCCCAGAACTACTGGTATCACTGGCTGATGGCTGTGCCGCGCGGGGAGGCACAGATCCGCGACGACCGGCGCGCCTTCACGCGGCATATCTGGGCGATCTGGACACCAGACCATCCCCTGTCAGATGCCGCCTTCGCGGAGACGGCATCCTCGTTCGACAATCCGGACTGGGCGGACATCGTCCTCCACAGCTACCGTGTCCGATGGGGTCACGCGCCGGTCGATCCGACCTATGACGCCATCGAAGCGCGGCTCAAGGCCGACCCGACGATCCGCGTTCCGACACTCGTGCTGCACGGTGCGGCGGACCCGTGCAACAGCCCTGCAACCTCGGATGGCAAGGCGCACTTCTTTGCCGGCCTCTATGACCGGCACCTTCTCGACGGGATCGGCCACTTCCCCCAAAGGGAAGCGCCGGAGGAAACCGCAGCCAGGTGCCTGTCCTTCCTCACGCGAGAGTTGCAACCCTGATGCGACTGGCTCTAGTCGCGGGTCGGATACCTGCCGCGGTTGGAGCAGATGAAATAGGCGAGGGCGAGAACGGGCTGCAGGTTGTCGTGGGCGGCGGCAACCGGAACGTTGTCCATGACCACGCCGCCCTTCGACGAAACGGCCTGCCCCGACAAATACGTGTCGGGGTCTCGCTTCACATAATTCAGCTGGTTGAATGTCCGCGAAAGCCTATAGGTCGCTGTTGGAGTTCCGGACAGATCGGCAGCGTTGCCGGTGAAGGCCCCCGCCATGGGGTGGGTGTGCGCCGGCATGTTCTCGGTTTCCAAAGTAACGGTTTCGGTCCCCCACTTGTCGCCCAGCTTCCGCACGACCTGGGTTGCCGGCTGGATGCCCATTCCCGCGATAATCCGGGTCCGCAGGTCCGGCACATTGAAAAGGGTCCTTCCGTCCCCCCCATACCTGTAACCAATGATGCTGTAGAGCGCCTGATGCTCCGAAATAAGATACTGCGTTCCGTCGCAAAGGAGCCATTCCACTTCCATTCGCGGCTTGTAATTGTATGGAAACGCCCTGATCTCACCAATATAGGTCATGCCCCGCTCCTCTCAGTTTAAATCGGGAAACACGCCCCTGAGGCAGATGATGTAGTTGATGGCAAAGGACGGCATGTGGTTATCATGCGGCACACTTTCGCCCTTGAATTCGATAGATTTGGCGGACAGGGTCACCGCCGTGCCGTCGACCTCCAGGTAAAGCCCTGCGACGCTTCCGCTCGCCGTCACCGTTCCGGGGAGATTGCCGGCCGCAGTGTCCTTGTCCGCCGGCGCCTTGGATGCCTGGAAGCTGTGAGTGTGCGGCGGCAGATCCGCCAGCACGGAAGGGCTTCCACCGTAACTGCCGAGGTTTCGCACCGACAGCGATGGTCCCTGCCCCTGGCCGATCGGCACACGATCGCGGAGGTCCGGAACGCAGAACGTGTTCGCCGTCGGCGCGCCCCAGGTGGTTCCCATCAGGGCAAAAAGTAATTCATATTCCGAGATCGGATAGGCGCGGCCGTCGCACAGGACCCAGCCATCGGGGGCGAAGTCCCCAGCAAACAGGCGGATATCGCCGACATATTCGTCTTCTTCCATGGACGCCCCCGGTTGTCGGTGTTCAGGAACAGAAATTGATCGCCCGATGGGTCCGGGCCCGCGTGATCGACCGTCGCCACCTCACGAAGGAGCGAAGCGGTTACGGAGGGGATCGGGCACCCGGTCCGGCCGTGTCCGGCCTCAGTCGTCGCGCGACGGGTAGTATCCGTTGATGCAGATGCAGTAGTTCACGACGGCATAGGGCTGCATGTTATTATGTGCAGCGGCCTTTCCTGCCACCACGATTGTATCCGTGTGGAGCGGTGTCAGATCGGATGTTGTCGCGGTGTAGATCATCACCGGCGGGTTGGTCTTGAACTGCGCCCTGCGGGCAAACAGCGCATCGGTCGGAAGGGCGCTGTCCGCGTTAGCCTCGCTCGCCGCCACACGATGCGTATGCGGCGGCATCTGAGCCACGGTCAGCGTCACGCTCTCCACCCCGACAGCGGTCCCGACTGCGTATTGGGTTCCAGGCCCGAAAGATGTGGCGCCGACGACAGCGCGCCCCCGCAGGTCGGGCAGGGCAAAATTGATCCTGCCGTCCCCGCCGAACCGCGTTCCCAGAAGGGCGAACAAGGCCTGGTTCTGCGCAATCGTCATCATGCGCCCGTCGCAGGGCAGGAAGCTCCTGGGCGTACGGCCATAAGCGACGAGCCGGATCTCTCCGAGAAAACTTTCCATGCGATGTCCCCCTGTGACCCCAATGGGGCCACAGGCATCGCCTGTTTGCAACCTCTAATTTTATTTTTCTACATTACATCTAAAAGTACACATCCCTGCTGTCCCGGCGCCGGGGCTCTGTCAGTCCGCCTTCTGAGGCCGCACGGGAAAATCCCCCGAGAAGCAGATGAAATAATCGAAGGCGAGCACCGGCTGCATGTTGGTATGCGGATTGGCGCCGCCCGTCCCGCTGCCAAACGCCGGGGACAGGATGGTGCCCGCCATGGGCACTGTCGTGACGCCGGCGGTGTTGTTGTAATCGTACTGGTTGAAGGTCCGGGCGATGCCGGCGGTCCCGGCGGGCTCATTCTGCATCTGGCTGGCGCTGGTGACGTGAAACGCCTGGAGGTCATGGCTGTGGGTCGGAATCTGGGCGTCGGTCAGCGTGACCTCCATCTGCCCGACCTTCTGGCCTAGGGCCGCGCCCGGACCTGTGCCGGCGACCAGACGCCCCCGCAGGTCCGGAAGGGCGAACGTCTCCTTGGCGCCACCGTACCGGTAGCCGATGACCGCAAACAGCATCTGATAGTCCTGCAGCAACAGCAACCTTCCATTGCATGGCATCCACCAGAACCACCCATCCGTCACGGGAGAGAAATCGTAAGGGAGCGCGCGAATTTCGCCGACATAGGCCATGTGATCCTCCACGCCTTCAGGATTGGTCAGAGAGTTCGTCGGCCATGCCGGCTTCACCCTGCAGGAAGGTGCCCCTGACGCAGATGATGCAGGTCAGGTAGATGGTCGGCATCCGGTTCTCGTGCAGTTCGCCGCCGCCGGCCTCCGAGAGGGCCGAGGCGGAGAGCTTGAGCGGCGTTCCGAGAGTCTGTGTGTAAAGGCCCTGCACGGTGCCGTTCGGCGTCACGGTGCCCGGCACGTTCATGCCGGGTGAATAGAGCGTCGCAGCCGTGCTGGAAGCGGAGAAGGTGTGGGTGTGGTGCGGCAGGTTCGCCAACACCGTATCGGTCCCGCCCGTCTCGCCGAGGGTGCGGGAAGTGAGGCCCGGCCCCATCCCCTGCCCGATCGGAACGCACCCCTGCAGGTTCGGCAGGCCGAATGTCCGCACCCCGTCCCCGCCCCAGGCAAACCCGAGGGCCGAAAACAGCTCCTCGTTACCCGAAATGGGGAGCACGTCCCCGTTGCATATCCGCCAGTTCGGAGGCGCATAATCCCCTGCAAACATGCGGATTTCACCGACCACGTCGTCTTCCATGACACCCTCCTTGCATGCGCTTGATTGATGTGACGGGTCAGCCGGGCGGAAGGACGTATCGCTGGTCCAGCGGTTCTGCCCCCGCATAACAGATGCAGAAGCCCACCACGGCGAAGGGCTGCATGTTCGGGTGCGATGCCGTGCTGCCGGCATCCCGCACGGTCGCCGCGTCCAGGGGCGTGTTGGCGCTCGATCCCGGACTGTAGATCGGCACCTTCGTCCCGCGATACTCGGTGGGCACCGCGAACATGGCGTTCTGCGGCAAGGGGAAATTGCCCGCGACATTGGCCGCCATCACGGAATGGCTATGGGAAGGCAATTGCGCCGCTGTCAGGGTCACCGCCTCCATTCCCCCCCGGAAACCCGGCTGGTAGTCGCCTCCGGTGATCAGGCTGGTAGCGCCGAGGACAGCGCGGCCGCGCAGGTCCGGTAGGCGGAAGGTGGCATCCTCGTGGCCGCCATAGGCCCAGCCGATATAGTGGTGCAGAGCCCAGTATTTGCCGACCACAGGCAGTTCGCGCCCGTCGCACGGCAACCAGCCGGTCGGCGCATTCGGGAAGGCGAAAAGGCGGATTTCTCCGACCGTCCCTATCATGGCACACCTCTCTACAGGTTCCTTGATACCTACAGAGGATGCTTCCTGAAGTTTTACTTTCGTTACCGCACACCTGAACGGGAAAATCTCATTCGAGACCCGATGCCGCCGACCCCTCGGTGCCGGCGCTGTTCCGACGATCCGTCTTGCGCATGAAATGGGCCACAGACAGGGCGCGCAGGAGCCGGAGCCGATGGCTGTCCCGCACCTGCGTCGAAGACGGGCCGTCTGTGACATTAACCGCCAGGGCTGCATCGAGGCGCGGAAGGTCGATCAGCTCCGCGACCCCCTCGGCCCGCCGGGCGAGGTCGAGTTCTTCCTGGATGCGCGGCATGGCCGCGCGCAGGCGCGGGCGCCAGTCCGCCGCCTGCTGGCCCTTGGGGCGGCGGGTGAACAGAACGGGGGGAAGGCGCTCCCCGAACGCCTCCTGGTAGAGGCGCTTCTTCACCCCGCGATGCATGAAAAGATGGGTGGGAATGTTCATCACGAAATCCACCAGCCGGCGATCCGCCGTGGGATCGCGGGCATCGATGCCGTAGGCGCCGAGCTGACCTTTCTGCTCCAGCCCGTGCACATCGAGCCGCCGCAGGATGATGGCCGTCACGTCGCGTACGCGCTTCTGGGACTGGTAGGTCGGGTCGAACCCGATGGCGTCGAGATGTGCCTTGTAGCTGGCGCTCTCCGCCACCTCCGGCCGCAGGGTGGAGAATTGTGCGAGGCGGTAGACGCTGCGCCCTGACATCCGCTTGGCCATGTCCACCACCATGCGCGGGAAGCTCGCGGCAAGGGTGAAGCGCGCCGCCTCATAGGGTGTCAGGCCATAGCCGGGCGCGGCCCGCAGTTCTCGGAACCACTCGCCCCACTGGCCGGCCCGGAACAGTTCCGGCAGGCGCTCCATGCCGGCGAGGCTGATGGTGGCATTGCCCACCGCCCCCGTCAGCAGCACCTTGTGCCGGTCACGCGCGGCGAGCCGGGAAATGGCGCGGCCCCACACGATGTTACAGAGATTGAGGGCAGGATACTCGAAATAGTGGAACTGCCGTTCGAGGTCGTCACCGATCATGCGGTCGGCGGCATCCACCGCCACATGCTCCACATTGGGATAAAGCCCCGCGACCGCATGGGCCACCGGCCATTCGTTACCGATGCGTCCCTCCGGCTCGTCCAGCACCACACCTGCCATTGGCACATGGGTATAGGCCGTGAGCCGCCCTCCGGACGCCGCCAGCGTCCGCGCTGCCGAGGCGACCACTGCCGTGCTGTCATAGCCGCTGGAGAGATGCGCGGCGATGGAGCCGGTTCCACGCATGCGGTCCGCGACGGCGCGGTCGAACAGGTCGCGGAACGCGTCCACATAATCCGCGTCCCGCGCAAACCGCACGGGGCGCTCGGCAGACCAGTCATACCACGCCCGGCGCTCCGTCCGGCCGTCCGCATGGAGGGTCACCATCTCCCCCATCTCCACGCGGCTGATGCCGGCGAAGAAGGAGTTCGGCCCCACCATGTTGGTGAGTGCGAGATAGTCGCGTACACGCTCCAGGTCGGGAGCCGGAGTGATGTCGCCCAGCGCATGGATGCCCTTCGCCATGGTGGCGAAGGCGGTTCGGGAGCCGCTGCGGGCATAGAAGAGCGGGCGCTGCCCCATGAAGTCGCGGGCGAGAACGAGGCGCCGCTCACGCGCGTCGAACACCGCAAAGGCGAAGTCGCCGACGATGTGCTCCACCGTCGCCTCTTCCCATCGCTCCCATGCCTGAAGCAGCACCTGAGAATCGGCCATGGTGGCAAGGTCGGCGGCCGCGATGCCGAGCTGGTCGGCAAGCTCCGGGCGATTGTCCAGCCGCAGGTCCGCCACCAGATGCCAGCGCCCGCCGCCGCCCGCCAGCGGCTGGCGGTCGAACGTGTCTTCCGGAGTGAGGCGGGCCAGCGTCACCCCCAGCGCAACCGGCCCGTCCTCCGCGATGGCGGAGCGGTCGGCCCCATAGATCGAAAGCGCGCGCTGCATCGCGGCGCAGGCCTGCCCCGCACCGGGAGCGCCATTG
>NCCY01000395.1 GCA_002279855.1 Rhizobiales bacterium 12-68-15 | reverse complement strand
GTCACCGCCTGCCCGCCGAGATCCAGATGCACCTCCAGAAGATCACGGGTGGTGCCGGGAATGGCGGAGACGATGGCCGCCTCCCGCCCGGCCAGCCGGTTCAGCAGCGTGGACTTCCCGGCATTGGGCGGCCCGGCGATGGCGACCGTCATCCCGTCCCGCACCCGCTCGCCGCGCCGGGCGTCGGCGATGGCCTGCGCCAGTTCGTCGGCCAGATGCCGCGCCTCCGCGCGGGCCGGAGCGAGCAGGCTGTCGGGCACGTCGCCCTCGTCGGAGAAGTCCACCCCTGCCTCCACCAGCATCAGCGCGCGCACCAGACGGGCGCGCCAGCCCTCCACCCGGCGGGACAGCGCGCCGGAGGCGAGCCCGAAGGCCTGCTTGCGCTGGGCTTCGGTCTCGGCGGCGATCAGGTCGGCAAGGCCCTCCACCTCGGCGAGATCCATCTTGCCGTTGGCATGGGCGCGGCGGGAGAATTCGCCCGGCTCCGCGAGCCGCAGGTCCGGCACGGCAGCGAGCGCCGCCAGAACGGCAGCGACCACGGCGCGCCCGCCATGCAGGTGGAACTCAACGAGGTCTTCCCCCGTTGCGCTGGCAGGGCCGGGAAAGAACAGAACCAGCGCCCGGTCCAGCGGCGCGCCCTCTGCGTCGCGCAGCACCGCAAGGGTGGCGCGGCGGGGCTCCGGAAGCCGTCCGGCGAGCCGAATTCCGGCAATTTGCGCCTGAGGACCGGAAATTCGCACCACCGCGAGCCCTGCGGGCGGCCTGCCGCTGGACAGCGCGAAGATGGTTCCATAACACCCCATTGTGGATACCTCACCTTGAGGAGCAAATGTTGAGCGCGAATCGCCTTGGGGCGGAAACCAGTCCCTATCTGCTCCAGCATAAGGACAATCCTGTCCACTGGTGGGCATGGGGGCCGGAGGCGTTTGCCGAGGCGCGCCGCACCGGAAAACCGGTCCTGCTCAGCGTGGGCTATGCCGCCTGCCACTGGTGCCATGTGATGGCCCATGAGAGCTTCGAGGACCCGCTCGTCGCCGGGGTCATGAACGACCTGTTCGTGAATATCAAGGTGGACCGCGAGGAGCGGCCGGACGTGGACCAGATCTACATGGCCGCGCTCTATCACCTGGGCGAGACCGGCGGCTGGCCGCTCACCATGTTCCTGGATTCCGAAGGCGCGCCGTTCTGGGGCGGCACCTATTTTCCGCGCACCGCCCGCTATGGCCGCCCCGGCTTTACCGATGTGCTCCAGCAGGTGGCGGGCGTCTATCATGAAGACCCGGCGCGGATCGGCCAGAA
>NCCY01000161.1 GCA_002279855.1 Rhizobiales bacterium 12-68-15 | reverse complement strand
CAGCGCCCCGGCGGCGGTGGACCTGATGAGCGGCCAGATCCAGGCCATGTTCGACAATCTCTCCACCGCTTTGCCCTTCATCAAGGCCGGCAAGCTGCGCGCGCTCGCCGTCACCAGCGCGGAACGCTCCCCCGCCGCGCCGGACATTCCCACCATGGCGGAAGCCGGCCTGCCCGAGTGCGAGGTGCTCTCCTGGTTCGCGCTGGTGGCGCCCGCAAAGACCCCGAAGGACATTGTCGACCGCCTCAATGCGGCGACTGTGAAGGCGCTGGCGGACCCCGCCGTGAAGCAGCAGTTCGCAGCCCTTGGCGCCGATCCCGTCTCCAGCACACCGGCCGTGCTGGCGGACCTCATCAAGTCCGAAACCGCCAAGTGGGCCAAGGTGGTGAAGGCCTCCGGCGCGTCCGTCAACTGACCCCGTTTTCCAGCACGAAGAGACCTGTTCCATGACCCAGCATGTCGAGCTTCAGGCCGCATCCGGCCCTGAGGTCCTGTCCATCACCGGCGGCGAAGCCATCGCCCGCATGTTCATCGCCTTCGGCGGCGGCGTGTGCTTCGGCATGGGCGGCTTCCAGCTCCTGCCGTTCTACGATGCCTCGCGCCGGCTCGGCCTGCGGCACTTCCTGATCAATGACGAGCGCGCCGGCATCTTCGCGGCGGACGCCTATGCCAAGGTGTCCGGCCGCGTCGGCCTCTGCGACGCCACCCTCGGGCCGGGCGCCACCAATCTCGTGACCGGCCTGATGGAAGCGCTGAATGCCGGCACGCCCATGGTGGTCCTCGCCGGCAACACCCATCGCGCCCATTCCTGGAAGAACATGACGCAGGAATGCCGGCAGGTGGACCTGCTCCGCCCAGTCTGCAAGGAGCTGATCCGCGTCGAGATGGTCAGCCGCATTCCCGAGCTGGTGCGCCGCGCCTTCACGGTGGCGACCTCCGGCCGTCCCGGCCCGGTGGTCATCGACATTCCGGAAGACATCTCCCACGCGGTCTACCCGTTCCCGGTGAGCGAGTTCGAGGTGGACCCCATTTTCCAGAGCGTGCCCGCCCTGCGCACGCGCCCGGACGGGGAGAGCATCGCGAAAGCGGCGGACCTGATCGCGGCGGCCAAGGCCCCGGTCATCCTCGCAGGCGGCGGGGTACACATTTCCGGCGCGGCGGAAACGCTGACCGCCTTTGCGCGCAGCCTCAACATCCCCGTCGCCCACACGCTGAGCGGCAAGGGCGCCATCCCCTGCGCCGATGCGCTCAATGCCGGCCTGTTCGGCCGCTATGACCGCATCGCCAACCCGCTCATCGAGGAATCTGACCTCCTCATCGTGGTGGGCTGCAAGCTGGGCGAGATCGCCACCAAGCGCTACACCATTCCCTCCCCCGGCAAGACGCTGATCCATCTCGACTGCGTGGCGGAAGAGTTCGACCGCACCGTGCCCGCCGCCGTGAAGCTGTGGGGCGACGCCAAGCTCGGCCTCGCCGACCTGCAGCAGGCGCTCGCGCCCCGTGCGCCGGATCTCGCCGCCCGCTGGGCGGACCGTCCGGCCGACATTTCCGCCCGCATGGCAGCGTGGCGGGAAAAGGTGGGCGAGCGGCTCAATTCCACCGAGACGCCCATCGACATTGCGCGCCTGCTCACCGAGATCAACGCGACCCTGCCGGAGAACGGCTATCCCGGCGCCATGGGCGCGGCGCTGGCAAAGCCCGATGCGCCTGTCCTCGCCCTCACCGGCGATGGCGGCTTCAACATGATGCTGGGCGAGCTGGAGACAGCGCGGCGGCTGAAGCTGGACTTCACCGTCATCGTCATCAACAACGCCGCCTCCGGCTATGTGAAGGCGCTGCAGCATCTTATGTACGGCCAGGGCGCCTACCAGTCGTCCGACCTCAGCGAGATCGACTATGCGGCTGTGGCGAACGCCATGGGCTGCCGGGGCATCCGCGTGGAGCGTCCGGAAGACCTTGCGGACGCTCTGCGCGCCTCGATGGAACGCTGCGGCGGGCCCACCGTGCTGGACGTGGTGGTGACGCGCGACCCCTCCAAGATGCTGCCGGGCGTGGACAGCCGCACCGTCCAGATCAAGCCCGGCGACCGCATCGCCTGACGGCTTTCCCCTGAGCCCCGGGGCGAAGGCGCCATCCCCCCATGCAGACGAGGCCGGCGGACACCGGTGACGGCGCCGCCGGCCTCGACTGCCGCCCCGTTCGCGCCTTGGCGGGCCACCAGCCGGCGAACCTGAAGCACGGACGATAAGCGTCACCAAATCGTCACACAGGTGACGACGCCGACTTTGGAAACAAAATCGCGACGCGATGGTCCCGAACGTCTCGACATCGCGCTCACCGGAGATTTTCAAAAAACTCATTCTTTACAATATTTAACAATCACTCCACGCCAGATTGGAAGTTCCTTGTTCCGATATGGGAGCGAAATAAGCAGACGTCCCCTTCCAAGGCCCCGTCACCAATGCCATAGCAATCGGTACCGGGTTTCTAGGAATGACGTCGATGATCCACTTCCGCGTGTCGCAATGGGCAGCGATTGCCAGCGTCCTCATCGTCCTTCTGATTGGCGCCACAGCCGCTCTCGCCGTCATCGGCTTCAACCGGGTCAAGATCGGTGGAGACAATTACAATAACATCATTGCCGGCAAAGATCTTGTTGCAGATATTTTGCCACCACCAATGTTCGCAGTTGAAGCGCTCCTGGAAGCACATCTGGCGGCGGGCCATCCCGATAATGCAGCTCGCTATTTTTCGGACTTCCAGCGTCTACAAAAAGATTTCGACAATAGGAGAAAATTCTGGAATGCATCTGGGCTGCCGTCTGACCTTGCTGCCAAAGTTGATGGCATCGTGACGAATACGGTTGATTTCTGGAAGATCGGCAATGAGCGCTTCTTTCCGGCACTCCTCGCCAGGGACACTGCAAAGGCGCAGGCCGCGTTGAACGAGATGGATGCCGCGTTTGAGATCCATCGGAAGGCCGTCGAGGAAACCGTTCTTCTCGCGAACAGTTTCGCGAGCAATAACGAAAAAATATCGTTTGCTATCATCAAGGAGACGTCAACTATACTTATAGCTGCGGCGGGACTGCTTCTGATTGCAATCGCTGCCTGCTGCGCCGGCATGATACTTGGTCTGACACGGCCGCTCGGCAGATCGGTGGAAATCCTGTCGCAACTGACGTCAAACAAGCTAGATGTGGACATTCCTGCGAAGAACCGCCGCGATGAGATCGGGGATCTTGCGCGGGGCCTGGAGGCATTCCGTCTCGCCTTGACCGATGCCAACCGGATGCGATCCGAGCAGGAGCAAATGCAGCTCCGAAATGCGGCGCGCATCCTTCAGGAGCGCGCGGATATCGCCGAGCAATTTGAACAGTCCATGGGCAAGCTCGCGGAACAGTTCGTCGCAACCTCCAGTGAGGTTCAGATGGCCGCACAGAGCCTTGCAGCGGCGGCGGAGGAGACGACGAGGCAAGCGCAAACCGTCTCCGCTGCGGCAATGGAATCGACGTCAAATGTTCAAACCATCGCCTCCGCGACCGAGGAAATGGCTGCTTCCGTTGAGGAAATTTGCGGCAAGGTCAGTCACTCGTCCGACATGTCCACGCAGGCGGCACGGTACGCGACCGAGACCGACGCCAATATTCAGAATTTGATGGTGTCGGCCAAGGGCATCGGCCAGGTGATCGAGCTTATCAAGGCCATTGCCGCGCAGACCAATCTTCTTGCCCTGAATGCAACAATCGAAGCCGCCCGCGCCGGAGAGGCCGGCCGCGGATTCAGCATCGTGGCGGCGGAAGTCAAGGAACTTGCGACACAGACCGCGAAGGCAACCGACGATATCAACCTGAAGATCAACGAGATTCAGGCTGCCACGGCATCGACCGTGGATTCGATCGGCAAAATCGCCACCGCGATCGACGAAGTACAGAATATCTCAACCACAGTTGCCAGCGCTGTCGAGCAGCAGGGGGCGGCGACCCGCGAAATCGCGGAAAACACCCATCGTGCGGCGCGGCGCACCGAAGAGGTGACGCTCAATATCGACGGCGTGGGCACCGCAGCATCCACGACCGGGGCGGCTTCCGAACAGTTGATGAGCTTGTCGAGATCTCTCTCGTCCCAGGCGCATCAGCTCAAGCGGCAGGTGGGGGACTTTGTCACCGGGCTTCGCGCCGCCTGATCGTGGTGGCGGCCGGCGGCGGGCATGGTTCCGCTGCCCGGGCCTTGTGCTTTCCAGAATCGTGACGCCCGCAGCGGGCCGTCAGCGTTCGCTGGCGGGCGGGAAGACCCATTGCCCGTCCTTGAAGGGCAGGAAGCTGCCGTCGTCCACTCCCACCTCGGTAGCGATCAGGCCGTTGAGCTTGGCGTTCAGCGACATGATCAGTTCGCGCGACGCCCTCCCCGGCATGGCGAGGTTGTCCACCTCGTCCGGATCGGTCTGAAGGTCGTAGAGTTCCAGGTCGTTCTTGGCCGTAAGCTCCTCCCAGGTGCCGGGCGTGTTGAAGCCCTCCGGCGAGAAATAGCGCGAGAAGCGGTAGCGGCCGTCGAACACGCTGCGGATCGAGCAGCGCAGCTTGAAGTCCGGCGGATTGGCCTTCATGGCGGCGATGGTCTCCGCCTGCGTCATGCCGCTGGAGCGCACGTCGAAATGCTTGGCCCAGCGGGCATCCTGATAGCTCAGCATGTTATAGCAGAACAGCGCGCCCGGCCGCAGCGTGTCGGCCCTGGCATTGCCCGGGGCGCCCAGGAGCTTCGAGAAATCATGGCCCGGCAGGCCATCACCCACCTGCTTCAGCTTGTCCGGCGCGGCGCCGGTCAACGCCAGGATCGTCGGGGTCAGGTCCACCTGTGATGTGACGGCATCGCAGGTAAGGCCGCCGGGATAGGCGGGATGGACAATCATCAGCGGCAGGTGGGTCTGCTGGCGGTAGGTGCAATTGCCCTTGCCGCGCATCTGATGATGGCCGCCCAGTTCGCCATGGTCCGCCGTGAAAACGATGATGGTGTCGTCCGACATGCCGTTGGCCCTTATGGCCTCCAGAACACGGGTCACCTGGAGATCACAATCGCGGATGCAGTTGAAATAGTAGTTCTGGAGCACCCGCCAGCGGCGATCCTCGTCCGGCCATTCGCCCACCAGCAGGTCGATCACTTCCTGATAAGTGTGCTGTGCCGGCGGCCGGCCCGGAGCGTTCAAGGGCTGGGTGCGGGTGGACGGCAGCGGCACGTCCCACGTGGCGGAATAAAGCTCGTTCTCCGGCGCGCGGGCGATGGGCATGGACGAGCGCTTGCCCTGCACCGTCTGGCCCGGCAGGTCGGAATTGATGAACATCACGTCGTGCGGATTGACGAAGTTCACCGCCAGATACCAAGGCTGGCCCTGCTGGCGCATCTGCTGCCCCTTGGTGCGCAGCCAGCGGGTCACAAAGGCCGTGGTCGTGTCGTCGTAATTGTAGCCGCCGAGCGTCCGGTCCGTAATATCGCCGACGCCGAAGAAATCGTCGAAGCCGTAGCCTTCGATGATCTTGCGATATTCCAGCAGCGGCGCGTCGATGGCCTCGTTCACCTGGTCGAGATTGGCGGAGAGATGCCACTTGCCCTGATAGGCAGCGTGATAGCCCAGTTGCGCCAGACGGTGGCCCACGGTCTTCACGTCCGTGGACATGTTCGCCTGCCACAGCGCATTGGCATTGTCGAAGATGCCGGTCTTCGGGATGTGGTGGCCTGTATAGAGCGTCGAGCGGGCCGGCGAGCACACGCAGGAGGCCGCCTGGTGGTTGGTAAAGGTGATGCCGTTGGCCTTGATCCACTCGCGACCCGGCACCGGGAATGGCCATTTGTCGAAGAAATGCTCCTGATCCACCAGGATGAACAGGATATTGTAGCCGCCCGGAGGGGATTCCGGCGCCCTCAGCACGGGGGCACGCGCGGGCATCGCTCCCGCGTCTGCCGCCTGAGGCAGGAGGCTGGCCCCCAGCAGGGCCGCGCCGGAGGTAAAGATGTCCCTGCGTGAGGGCTCGGCGGGGGACGAGGGCTTCTTCGTCACGACTGGCAACTCCCGTGCTGGTCTGCCCAGACTGTTTCAGAGTTGCGTGACAACCACGAGTATAAAAATTGGCTCATCCCTAAGTCCGAACAGAACGGGCGGCCTCACGCCTTCACGAATTCCCGGCGCATGGGCGTGAACACATCCACCAGCACGCCCGGCTCGATGCACTCTGCCCCATGCCACAGGCCGGAGGGCACATAGAAGCTGTCCCCCGCCGTCAGCCGCGCCGTCTTGCCATCGACGGTGACATCGAACACGCCGCTTTCCACCGACGTGATCTGCACATGGGGATGATCGTGGAACACGCCGCACGGCCCGGCCTGCGTGCAGATCACCCGCACCAGCATGATCTCGTCATTATAGGTGAGGATCTGCCGCTCCACATTGGGAGTGACGGTCTCCACGGTGGTGGTGGCGGCGAAGCCGAAATACGCGCCCTTCTGGGTCATTGCTCTCTCCGTCACCGGGCCAGCCAGCCGCCGTCCACCGGCAGCACGACGCCATGCACATAGCTTGCGGCGGGAGAGGCGAGGAACACCGCCGCCCCGCCCAGCTCCGAGGGTTCGCCCCAATGCCCGGCGGGAATGCGGGCGAGGATGTCGGCGCTGCGCTTCGGGTCGTTGCGCAGGGCCTCCGTGTTGTTGGTGACGAAATAGCCGGGCGCGATGGCATTCACATTGATGCCCCGCCCCGCCCATTCGCAGGCCAGCAGCCGCGTCAGCCCCGCAAGCCCGCTCTTGCTGGCGGTGTAGGAGGGGATGCGGATGCCGCCCTGGAAGGACAGCAGCGACGCGATGTTGATGACCTTGCCGCCCTGGCCGTCCTCCAGCCAGCGCCGCGCGAAGGCCTGGGTCAGGAAGAAGGTGCTTTTCAGGTTCACGTCCATTACCGCGTCCCAGTCGGCTTCGGTGAAGTCGATGGCATCGGCGCGGCGGATGATGCCGGCATTGTTGACGAGAATGTCCGCCCGCCCGCCGGCGGAGGCTTCCGCCACGATGCGCGCGATGGGCTCAAGGGTTGCGAGATCCGCCCGCACCTCGGTGAAGGCGACGCCGGTGGGTCGCAGCTTCTCGCGGGTCTCGTCCATGGCCGAGCGCCCGACCGCGACGATGTCCGCCCCCGCCTGCGCGAGCGACAGGGCGATCGCCTGACCGAGGCCCGTATTGGCCCCGGTGACGACGGCGCGCCGCCCGGAAAGGTCGAACGGGCTCATCGCAGCGTGTCCATGGCGACCATGTCCATGTCCGTATAGTCGATATTGTCGCCGCCCATGCCCCAGATGAAGGTATAGGCGCGGGTGCCGACGCCGGAATGGATGGACCAGGGCGGCGAGAGCACCGCCTGCCCGTCCGCCACCACCAGATGGCGCGTCTCGGTGGGCTCGCCCATCATGTGAATGACCCGCGCGTCGGGGGCCACGTCGAAATAGAGATAGACCTCCGAGCGGCGGTCATGGACGTGGCAGGGCATGGTGTTCCAGATATTGCCCTCGGCCAGCTGGGTCATGCCCATGACAAGCTGGCAGGAGGTCACCACATCCGGGTGGATCATCTGGAAGATGGTGCGCTTGTTGGCGGTGGCCTGGTCGCCCAGTTCCATGCGCTTCGCGTCGGCGATCTTGACCACGCGGGTCTCGTGGCGGGCATGGGCGGGCGTGGAGAGCAGGTAGAAGCGCGCAGGGTTCGCCGGATCGTCGGAGGCGAACACCACGTCCTTCGTGCCCATGGCCACATAGAGCGCATCCCGATGGCCCAGCGCATGGACAGTGCCGTCCGTCGCCACCGTGCCGGGGCCGCCGACATTGATGACGCCCAGCTCGCGCCGGTCGAGGAAGTTGGGCGAGCCGATGGTCGCCTTGTCGCTCTCCAGCGTCAGCGGCGCGGCGCCGGGGGTCGCGCCGCCGATGACGAAACGCTCGATATGGGAATAGGTGAGCTGGATGGTGCCGGGCTGGAACAGCCCTTCGATGAGGAAGTTGGCGCGCAGGTCCTCGGTGTCGAAGAAGCGCACCGCCTCGGGGTGATGCACATGGCGCACGTCGGTG
>NCCY01000160.1 GCA_002279855.1 Rhizobiales bacterium 12-68-15 | reverse complement strand
ACCCGCATCGCGGTGCGTGATGACCTCACCGGCCTGTTCTCGCGCCGCCATTTTCAGGAAAGCCTCTCCCGCGCGTGCCGGCCCGCCGCGGGGGAGGCCCGCCCGCTGAGCCTGATGGCGCTCGATCTCGACGGGTTCAAGCAGGTCAATGACAGCCACGGCCACGCGGCGGGCGACGAGTGCCTGCGCCGGTTTGCGGATACGGCGCGCAGCCTCCTGAAGGGGGCCGGAGAGGTGGCGCGCGTGGGAGGGGACGAGTTCTGTGTCATCCTGCCGGACACCCGTCTCATAGACGCCATGCGGCTTGCGGAGGATCTGCGGCGCTCTGTGGAGGCGGAAGCCATCGACTTTCCGGGCGGCACCCTGCAGATGACGGTGTCCATCGGTGTCGCGGAATGGCATGCCAATCCGCCCATGACGCCTGCGGACCTGAAGGCGGCTGCCGATGAGGCTTTATACCGGGCGAAGCGGGAGGGGCGGAATCGCATCGCGTCCGCCCGCCCAACCCCGGTGGCGGTCGCCGGCTGAATCCGGTAATCGGGGAAGGATGGCGAGGCCGCAAAAGAACTTCGCGGCCTGCATTTCAAGCGCCGCCGTATGCGGCAGCCAGCCGGGCTATCGCGCCCAGCGGCCGGGGACGAACACCCACACGCCGCCGCGCCGAACCCAGGTGGGCGGCAGGTAGCGCCAGCCGGGGCGCGCCACGATCCAGCTTCCGGACACCCACACATAGCGCCGCGCGCGTGGACTCCAGGTCCAGTGGCCGGGAACCCAGACATAGCCACGGCGTGGCGGGGGCAGCCGTTCGCGACGGGGACGGGGCGGGGGCGGCATGCCCGCGCCGGGCGGCGGCGGATAGTAGCCCTGCGCCTCGGCCTCCGGTGCCGCTACCAGCGCCGCAGCGGGGGCGACGAGGGCGGCCGCGAAAACCGACTTCAGGAGGGAACGGCGTGAAATCATTCGGGCATCTCCGGAAGAGGATGGCCCCCGATCTTCCGCAGGAAGATGGCCGAAGGACGGGCCGAATGGGACCGAATTGGGCATCCGGCCGTCAGCTGCCGCCCGGCAGATGACAGGGTTAATGGACCGGCAGGATGATCCGGGAATGGCGATCCCCACTGTGGCGCTGATGGCCTCGCCCGCAGCCATTGGCGGGGGGCCAAAACAAAACGGGCGCCCCGAAGGACGCCCGTGAAATCATGATTCGCCGGAGGCGAGACTCACTTGATCTTGGTCTCGCGGAATTCGACGTGCTTGCGCGCCACCGGATCGTACTTCTTCAGCACGATCTTGTCGGTCTTGGTGCGGGAGTTCTTCTTGGTCACGTAGAAAGACCCCGTGTCCGCAGTGGACAGGAGCTTGATCTTGATGGTTGCAGCCTTGGCCATAATTCTCAACCCTGGTGCCGCTGGCTTGCCCGAGGCAGCGCGGAAACGGAAAAGGTGATCGCACGCGCTGCCGGCGCGGCGGCTCGTAGGCGCGGAAACTCGTGCATCCGGGCCTGTTTGTCAAGCATTCGCACGCCCCGACAGCAGGAAGCGCAGGCCCACCACAGCCACATAGGCGCCCAGCATGCCGCCGATGACGATGGCGAAGCCGTAGGGGTCGTACAGATCCATGCCGAACCCCACCAGAGGCGGGCCGACGATGAGCCCGATGGAGTAGAGCATCACGAAGGCGGCATTGGCGGCGGCAAGGTCCGCGCCATGGAATCGCGAGCCGAGATGGGCAAGGCCGACCGTGTAGAGACTGCCGACGATTCCCGTCACCAGGAAGATGGCGATGTGGAAGAAGGTGGTGTCCACGGCTACATAGGGCAGAGCGAAGGCGCCCACCGTTCCCACGCTGGCACAGAAGATGAGCAGCAGGCGCCGGTCCACCCGGTCGCTGACGATTCCCAGCGGGATCTGGAACGCCACATTGCCGAGCACCGCGATGGTGAGCAGCAGGGAGGCGGAGGCATCTCCGAGGCCGAGCCGGATGCCGTAGAGCGGCAGGAAGCTCATGACAGCCGTCTCGATGGCGCCGAACACGAACGCCGCCAGGGTCGCAGACGGTGACCGGCGCACGAAGGCGAGCACGCCCCCGCCGGTGCCCTTGTCGCCGATCTTGGGGGCCATGCCCTTGGCGATCAGGATGGGAATGATGCCGAGCCCCAGCACGCCAGCACCGATGAGGTAGGGGGGCCATCCCTGCGACCCCACCACGCTCAGGATGGCCGGCCCCATGGCGGCGCCGATGGAGAGGGCGGTGGCGTAGATGCCCATGATCAGGCCGCGCTTCGCCGGCGGGGCGACGGCGTTGATCCAGAATTCGCTGACAGCGAACAGCACGCAGAGCGCGGCCCCGAGCGCGAATCGCAGCGGGAACCAGACCAAGAAGGATGAGGCCGCCTTGAAGGCCGGCAGGCTCAGGGCGGTCACGATGATGGCGATGCCCAGCAGCGCGCGCGGCCCCACCTTGCGCACCAGCATGGGAATGAAGGGGGCCGTCAGCACCGTCGCGATGCCGGCCACCGCCGTGTTGATGCCGATCCAGGAATTGCTGATGCCGCGCGATTCCATTTCCAGCGACAACAGCGGAATGGACAGGCTGATGCCCATGCCCACGACCGAGATCGCGGAAATGGCGGCGGCAATCGAGGCGGTCCGGCTCATCTGAACCGCCGTCGCAGGGGCGTGCATGAAGGCGTCCCGAATGGCGCGCACCCGGCGCGGGCCGGCCTCGGCACCGCGCACGCGTGGGCGAACAAGGAGTTAGTCCAAAGCCACGCGGACAAAGCGGCCGCGCTGCATGCTGTAGAACGGCACAGCGAGTTCCCGCCGGTATCCGGCCTCGATGCGCGCGCGCAATTCCTCGAGGATAACGCGGGTGATGCTCGGGAGATCCGCCTTCTCCGTCTCGTCGAAGGTCAGCCAGCGGGTTTCGATGAGTTCGGAGCTGGGACCGACCATCCCGTCCACCTGCATGCAGATGGCGCTGGCCTCGGCCGCGAAGAAGCGGGTGTCGAAGCGTTTGGGGCGGCGCGGCGGGGTGATGGCGCGGAACACGAAGTTGAGCGATTCGAGATCCGGGAACACGCCCTTGTCGGCAAACGGCTGCCACGAGGGGGCCGGAACCTCCGGCGCGCCGGCGTCCGTGGTGCCGAGCATGAGCCCGGTTTCCTCGTAAAGCTCGCGGATGGCTGCCGCCGCCAGGGCGCGGCCGCGCGTGGAGGACGGACGGGTCACCTGCAATTGCAGCCGGCGGTCGCTGTCGGCATCCAGCATGCCGTGGACCGGCATGGCCTTGTCGGTCAGTTCGACGCGCCCGCCGGGAAAGACGAACACATTCGGCATGAAGCGGTGGCCGGGATGGCGCAGGCCCATGAGCACGCGCGGCTTGCGCCCCGTGCGGTCCACGAGGATGAGCGAGGCCGCGTCCTTCGGCCGGGTGTTCGGCGAGCTCTGGTCCCGCTCCGCATTGGTCAGACGATCGGCGAGGTTGGTCATGGTGCCTTTGGGCGCGCGGCCGGTGGGAAAGGCTCGTGTTCGGGGCTGCGCGGGTCGAACCCGTGCATCCGCAGCGCCCACTGGAGCCCGACAAGCGCGCCCTTTATGGGCGGGAGAAGGGCTAGGCTCAAGAGCAAGGTGAGCGGAAGGAAGATGACAAGGTGGAGCCACACCTCCGGACGCCAGATTTCCTCTACCAGAACGAGTAGCGGGACGACGATGTGTCCCACGATCATGATGGTGACGTAGGGTGGCGCGTCATCGGCACGGTGGTGGTAGAGCTGTTCACCGCATGCCGGGCAGTCGTCCGCCACCTTGAGAAACGCGGCGAACATCCGGCCGCGCCCGCATTTGGGGCAGCGGCACATCATGCCCCGCATCATGGCCTGCCCGGGCGCGCGCGGCGCGCCATCGTCCATTACCGTCATGTCTTGCGGCCCTTGTTCCGCGGTGTCGCCTTGCGGCTGCCCGCCCGCTCCGGCCTCGAGGCGCCGCCCTTCGGGCTTCGCTTGGGAGCACCGCGCGGTGCACCGGCGCCGCGCTTGCCCCCTGGATAGGCGCCTTCGGTCATCAGCTCAAACCGGAGCGCGCCGGCAACGGGGGCTGCTTCCACGAGCCGCACCTCCACCCGGTCGCCGATCCGGTGCATCTCGCCCGTGCGATCGCCCACCAGCGCCTGCCGGGCCTCGTCATAGCGGTAATAGTCCTGCCCCAGAGTTGAGGCGGGAATGAAGCCGTCGGCGCCGGTCTCTTCCAACGCGACGAAAAGCCCCGCCCGCGTGGCGCCGGAGATGCGCGCCGCGAACACCGCGCCGATCTGGTCGGCGAGGTGATGGGCGATGAGACGATCCACCGTCTCGCGCTCCGCCGCCATCGCGCGGCGCTCGGTCACCGAGATCGCCGCCGCCACCTCGCCGAGCTGTTCGATGGTGGTCTCGGGCGGCAGTCCATCCGCGCCGAAGCCGAGCGAGGCCACAAGGCCGCGATGGACGATAAGGTCGGCATAACGGCGGATGGGCGAAGTGAAATGAGCGTAGCGGCGCAGATTAAGGCCGAAATGGCCGTAATTCTCGGCTGCATATTCCGCCTGCGACTGGCTGCGCAGGATCACCTGGTTGACCAGCGGAGCCGTGTCGGTTCCCTCCACCCGCTCCAGGATGCGGTTGAAGGTGGACGGCCGGACCGTATCGCTCTTGGGCAGGGCGATATCCAGGGTCTGGAGGAAGGTGCGCAGGGCCGAGAGCTTCTCCAGCGTCGGGCCGTCATGGACGCGGTAGACGAGGGGTGTGCGCTTCGCCTCCAGCGTCTCGGCGGCGGCCACGTTGGCGAGGATCATGAATTCCTCGATCAGCCGGTGGGCGTCGAGCCGGGGCGGGACGATCACCCGGTCCACCGTGCCGTCCGCCTTCAGCAGGATCTTGCGTTCCGGCAGGTTGAGGTCGAGCGGCTGACGCGCATCGCGCGCCGTCTTCACGCAGGCATAGGCCGCATAGAGCGGCTTCAGGACGTCGTCCACCAGCGGGCCGGTGGTGTCGTCGGCCTGGCCGTCGATAGCGGCCTGCGCCTGCGCATAGGAAAGCTTCGCCGCCGAGCGCATGAGGATGCGGTGGAAGCTGTGGCTGCTCTTGCGGCCATCGGGGGCGATGACGGTCGGGGAAATAGACCGAATTGCCCCGCACCAGCGCCTCGCGGTCGAGCGGCGAGCCGGGCCGGATATAGGCCGCCACGTCCGCGATCGCGACCGTCACGATGAAGCCGCCGGGGACGTCCGGGTCTGCCACCGCATGCACCGCGTCGTCATGGTCCTTGGCGTCGGGCGGATCGATGGTGAGCAGCGGCAGCTTGCGCCAGTCCTCGCGGCCCTTCGCGGTGGCGGGCCTCGCCTTCTGCGCCTCGTCGAGCACCGCCTGCGGAAAGACGTGCGGAATGCCGTGGGCATGGATCGCCACCAGCGAGACCGCCTTCTCCGACGAGAGCGAGCCGAGCCGTTCCTTCACCCGCGCGGTAGGCAGGCCGAAAACGCGCTGGCGCATCATCTCGACGGTAACGAGATCGCCGTCGCTGGCATCCTGCTCGGCGCCCGGCGGCACCTGGAGTTCGCGGCCGAGATTCTTCTTGTCGATGGGGATGATGCGCCCGCCACCGCCCTGCGGGGCGGCGCGGAAGATGCCGAGCTGCTGGCGGCGCGCCTTTTCCAGCACCTTGATGACACGCCCCACCGGCTGCCCGTCGCGCGGGTCACCCATGCGCAGCAGCACGCGGTCGGACAGGCCGGGGGCGGGAAAGTTCGTGCGGCGCGGAATGTCCACGAGAATACGGGGCGCCTCGCCATGCGCGTCCTCGTCCCACTCCACCGGAACGGCGAGGAGGTCGCCATCCGCGTCGCGGCCGGTGATGTCGGCGAGCACCACGCCGGGCAGGGCGCCCGGCACATGCACCTTGCGCCCGCGCCGGTCCACCGCGCCGTCCTGTTCGAGGTCGCGCAGCATCAGCTTCAATTGCGTCTTCTGCGACGCATCAAGGCCGAAGGCGCGCGCGATGTCGCGCTTGCCAAGGTCGCCGCCGCGTGCGGCGATGAAGGCGAGCAATTCCTCGCGCGTGGGAAGCTGCCCCTCGCGCACGGCCGGCAGCGTGGCCACGGCCGCCGCGCCGCGTCGGGCCGATCTGGTGCGCGCAGCCGGGGCGCGGCCCGCAGGTGTGTTCCGTTTCGCCAAGATTCTCGTCTTCCGTTCACGCAAAGGCTACCCGACCGGGCGGCCGCAAGCCAGCGGCGGCCTTTCGGAGAGAAAACTAATAAGGTAGTCTGACTAAATCAGATCGCGCCTCCGACCCGTCCCCCTCCCTCGGACCCGCCGTGCGCCCAACAAGAGCAAGCCGCACATGACCGGCGCCACCGATCCGCAAACCGAATTCTCCCACAAGGACATCCTGTCCATCATCTTCGGCCTCATGCTGGCGATGTTCCTGGCCGCGCTCGACCAGACCATCGTGGCGACGGCGCTGCCCACCATCGGGTTCGATCTGGGCGATGTGGTGAACCTGTCCTGGGTGGTCACCGCCTATCTGCTCGCCTCCACCACCGTGACGCCACTTTATGGCAAGCTGAGTGACATTCACGGTCGCGGTCCGGTGCTGCTGATCGCCATCGCCCTGTTCTCGGTCGGCTCGCTGGTCTGCGCGGTGTCGCAGAGCATGTCCATGCTCATCTTCGCCCGTGTCCTCCAGGGGCTGGGCGGCGGCGGGCTGATCTCGCTCGCCCAGACCATCATTGCGGACGTGATTTCCCCCCGCGAGCGTGGCCGCTACCAGGCCTATATCGCCAGCGTTTTCGCCGTGGCCAGCATTGCCGGGCCGCTGATCGGCGGGGTCATGGCGCAGCATATCCACTGGTCGCTGATTTTCTGGATCAACCTGCCCCTCGGCCTTGCCGCCTTCCTGGTGATGCGCCGCCTGCTCTCGCGCCTGCCCCATTACGGGCGGCAGCACAGCCTCGATGCGGTGGGCTGCGTGCTCATGGTCATCGCGTCCGTCGCCTTCCTGCTGGCGCTCGGCTGGGGCGGCGTGCGGTTTGCGTGGGCGAGTGTCGAGATTGTCAGCCTGTTCGGCATCAGCTTCGTCGCCACGGCGCTGTTCGTCTGGCGCATGCTGACGGCGGCGGAGCCGTTCCTGCCTTTGTCCTTGCTGGCGGACCCCGTGGTCGGCCCGGCCACGGCCGCAGCGTTCCTCGTCTATGGCACCATGATCGCGCTTACCATCATGGTGCCGCTCTATTTCGAAACCGCGCGCGGCATGTCTGCCAGCGAGGCGGGCATGGCGCTGATGCCGCAGATGGCCTGCACCGTCATCGGCGCGGTGATGGGTGGACGGTGCATGGCGCGGTTCGAGCATTACAAGCGCCCGGGCGTCGCGGGGCTTGCCGCCAGCGTGGTGGCGCTCGCGATTCTCGCCATGCTGCCGGCTGAGGTTTCGCTTCTGCCCAAGATCCCGCTGTTCATGATCATGGGCGTCGGCACGGGCATGATTCTGCCCATGACGACCGTGTGCATCCAGAACGCCGTGCCGATGCACCAGCTCGGCACCGCAACGGGCGTGTCGAACTTCTTTCGGGCGCTGGGCGGGGCGGTGATGGTGGCGGTCCTCGGCGCCGTGCTCATGAGCGCGCTCGGGGCAGGGGCGACCGGCGACATTGCCGAACTGACACGCGGCGTGGACACGGCGGTCCTGCACCACGCCTTCTCCTGGGCGTTCGCCACGGCGGCGGCGGCGCAGGCCATCGGGCTCGCCTGCCTGCTCTCCATGCGCCAGCTTCCTTTGCGCACCAGCGTGCGGGAAGAAGCGGAGACTGTCGGCGCGGAGTGAATGTGCCTCGCCCTCGGGGCGAGGTGGGAAGCGCCAGATGTGAAAATGGCCGGCAGAGCCGGCCATTTGTCTGTCAGCCTGCCTTGCCGGCGGCCTTTTTCGTCTTTGCGGCTGCGGGTTTCGCTGTCGCGGACTTGGTGGCAGCCGATTTGGTCGCAGCAGGTTTTGCCGCGCCTGTCTTTGCTTTCGCCGGCGCCTTCTTTGCAGCCGTCTTTTTGGCGGGGGCCTCGGCGTCGCCGTCCGCCTTTGCGGCCTTCGCGCCGCGTGCCGGCTTCTTGGCGGGCGCGGTGGCGGCCTTGGCGTCAATAAGGGCGATGGCCTGCTCCAGGGTCAGCCCTTCGGGGTCCTGTGACTTCGGCAGGGTCGCATTGGTCTTGCCGTGATTCACATAAGGCCCGAACCGGCCCGCGCGAACGGTGATGGCGCCGCCCGAGGGGTGGTCGCCGATGGTGCGCCCGGCCACGGCGCCGCCGCGACCACCCTTGGCCTGCTTCTCCGCCAAAAGCACCACGGCCCGGTTGAGGCCGATGGCGAGGATGTCGTCATCCTTCTCGATATTGGCGTAGACCTTGCCGTGCTGGATATAGGGGCCAAACCGGCCGATGCCCGCAAGAATGGGCTGGCCGTCTTCCGGATGGGCTCCGATGGCGCGCGGCAGGGACAGCAGCGCCAGCGCCCGCTCCAGATCCACATCCGCCGGTGCAAGCCCCTTGGGCAGGCTGGAGCGCTTGGGCTTCTCGCCGTTCTCCGCCTCGCCAAGCTGGAGATAGGCACCGAAGCGCCCGTCACGAAGCGTCACTTCCAGCCCCGTCTCCGGGTCTGCGCCGAGCCGTCGCACGCCGTCGCCCTCGGCCGCAGCGTCGCCGCTGAGCGGGCGGGTGTAGCGGCATTCGGGATAGTTGGAGCAGCCGATGAAGGCGCCGAACTTGCCCATCTTCAGCGAGAGGCGACCCGTGCCGCAGGTGGGGCAGGCGCGGGGATTGGAGCCGTCCGTGCTCGGCGGGAAGATGTGCGCCGTGAGCATCTCGTCCAGTGCATCCAGCACCTGCGAGACGCGCAGATCCTTGGTCGCTTCCACCGCAAGGGCGAAGTCGCGCCAGAAATCCCGCAGCACCTGCTTCCAGTCGATCTCGTCGGCTGAAATCTGGTCGAGCTTTTCCTCAAGGTCCGCCGTGAAATCATATTCCACGTAACGGGTGAAGAAGCTCTGGAGGAAGGCGGTGACGAGACGGCCCTTGTCCTCGGCAACGAGCCGCTTCTTCTCCAGCTTCACATATTCACGGTCGCGCAGCACGGCGAGCACGGCGGCATAGGTGGAGGGACGGCCGATGCCCAGCTCCTCCATCCGCTTCACCAGCGAGGCTTCCGAATAGCGCGGCGGCGGCTCGGTGAAGTGCTGGGTGGTGACGATGTCGCGCTTCGCCAGCGCCTCGCCGGCGCTCATGGCGGGCAGGCGGCGGCTTTCCTCGTCCTCGTCCTCGTCGTCGCGGCCTTCGCGGTAGAGCTTCAGGAAGCCGTCAAACTTAACGACCGTACCGGTGGCGGTCAGTTCCAGCTCGCGCCCCGAAACAGTCGCGCGGATGTCGGCGGTGGTGCGCTCCAGCTCCGCCGATTCCATCTGGCTGGCGATGGTGCGTGTCCAGATCAGCTCATAGAGCTTGAGCTGTTCCGCATCGATGGTGCGCGCCACGGAGGCGGGGGTGCGGGTCGGGTCGGTGGGGCGGATGGCCTCGTGGGCCTCCTGCGCATTCTTCGCCTTGGTTGTGTATTTGCGCGGCGCGCCGGGAAGATAGCGGTCGCCGAACTGGCTGCCGATGGCGCTCCGCGTGGCGGCCACGGCCTCCGGCGCCATGTCCACGCCGTCGGTTCGCATATAGGTGATGAGGCCGACTGTCTCGCCGCCAACGTCCACGCCCTCATAGAGGCGCTGCGCCAGCTGCATGGTGCGGGCGGGCGCCAGGCCGAGCTTGCGGCTCGCTTCCTGCTGGAGCGTGGAGGTGGTGAACGGGGGCTGCGGATGGCGGCGCATCGGCTTCGCCTCCACGCTCGCCACGCGGAAGTCGGCGGCATTGAGGGCCGCGCGGAACGCTGCGGCTTCCTCGCCCGAGCCCACCGACAGGCGGGTGATCTTCTTGCCGTCCGCGCCGGAGAGGCGCGCATCGAACGCGTCGCCGCGGGGCGTGGAAAGCTGGGCCAGGATGGACCAGTATTCACGGGCGACGAAGGTCTCGATCTCGCGCTCGCGGTCGCAGACCAGCCGCAGGGCGACAGACTGCACACGCCCGGCCGAGCGGGCGCCGGGCAGCTTGCGCCACAGCACCGGCGAGAGCGTGAAGCCGACCAGATAATCCAGCGCGCGGCGGGCGAGATAGGCATCCACCAGCGCCAGATCGACCGCGCGCGGCGCCTTCATGGCTTCCAGCACGGCCTGCTTGGTGATGGCGTTGAAGACGACCCGCTCGACCTTCTGGTCCTTCAGGGCCTTCTTGTCCCGCAGGATCTCCAGAACGTGCCAGGAAATGGCTTCGCCTTCGCGATCCGGGTCGGTGGCGAGGATCAGGCCATCGGCCTTCTTCACGGCCTGCGCGATCTCGTTCAGGCGCTTCTGCGCCTTCGGGTCGATCTCCCACAGCATCCGGAAGTCGGCCTCGGGGTCCACCGAGCCGTCCTTGGACGGGAGGTCGCGCACGTGTCCGTAGGAGGCGATGACCTCATAGTCCGGACCGAGATATTTGTTGATCGTCTTCGCCTTGGCCGGCGATTCGACGATGACGACCTGCATCTGAAATGTCTCTTGAAAGTGCCATAGCCCCTGAGGCGCCGGCAACATGGGGGCGAGCGAGGCGCCTGTCAAATGCCGTGCCAGTTTCGGGCATAACGGACGTCTGCGACAAATTACAACCAAGAGTAGATTGTATAATCCGAGCCAACCTTGAGGATCGGTGCACCTAGAGGTCGCAAGGGAGCATTGGCATGTCGCGGGGGTCTGCCTTGCCGTCCAGCCGGGATACGATCGAGTTCGCCTCTTATGTCGCGGCGCTCACCAGCGAACTGTCTCGGCTGGCGCGGGAGCATCAATTGCCGACACTGGCCTATTTGCTTGATATCGCAAGACTTGAAGCCAACAGTGCGGCGCGGGGGGAGGTTCATATGGAGGAGGCGGGAGGTCTGCCGGCGGAGGCCGAGCAGGCGAGGCGCAGAGGGCGAACGGGGCGGCGCGACATGGGGGCCTGAGCGCCGGGGGCTGGCCTCCCTCATGAAATGGCGGGCAGGGAACCCGTCAGGTCAGCGAGACGAGGCCGCCGGCGTGGCGCTCCAGCCGGCCCGCAAGGTCAAGCTCCAGGAGGATGATCTGCACATCAGACGGCGATGCACCGGACAGGTGCACGAGGTCATCCGGGTGGGTCGGCACCGGGCCGAGCAATTCCACGACGCGGGCGCGAATGGTCTCGGGCGGATCGGACGGCGGCATGCCTGGGGCAGGGGCCTCCACATCGTCCGCCGGCGGACCTCGCGCCCCTGTTCCGCCGCCAGCCGGGCGGTGATGAGCGATCCGGAGCGTTCCGCCGCCTCCACCACCACGACGCCGAGCGCCATGCCGGAGACCAGCCGGTTGCGGCGGGGAAAGTCCCGTGCGCGGGGCTCCCAGTTCAGCGGCATCTCGGAGAGCACCGCGCCTTTCTGCGCCATCTCCTCGATCAGGGGCACATTCTCGGCGGGGTAGGGGCGGGCGAGGCCGCCGGCGAACACGCCCGCCGTGCCGAGATCGAGGCTCGCCTGATGGGCCGCCGAATCGATGCCGCGCGCGAGGCCTGAGACAATCACATAACCGGCTGCGGCAAGATCGCGTGCGAGCCGCGCCGCCATGGTGCGGCCTGCGGCGGAGGCATTGCGCGCGCCGACAATGGCGATCATGGGCGCGGCGAGGATGGTGGGTACGCCGCGCACGGAGAGGACGGGGGGCGCATCCTCAAGCGCGCGCAGCGCCGCAGGATAATCCGCATCGAGGCTCACCACGATCCGGCCTCCGAGGCGGGCGAGGGCGGCAATCTCGGCTTCCGCCTCGGCGCGATCGGGAATGCGTGGCGCGATGAGCCGTCCGCCCCGGCGCGCCAGATGGGGCAGCGCCTCAAGGGCGGCTTCGGCGCCGCCATACTGGTTGATGAGCGCGCGGAAGGTCCGCGGACCGATGTTTTCCGTGCGGAACAGGCGCAGCCAGTCGAGGCGCTGGGCATCCGAAAGCCGTGCGCCGCGCCGGGTCATGCGACCGGCGCGTCCTTTGGCGTATCCTTGCCCTTGGCGCCGATCTTCCCCTCGGTGCCGGCGAGCAGGCGCGCGATGTTGGCGTGGTGCTTCGCCCAGAGCAGGACGGCCAGCGCCGCGAGGAACAGGGCCGTCACCGGCTGGCCCATCAGGACGGCGCCGATTGGCGTCGCCAGCGAGGCCACCAGCGCGGAGAGGGAGGAATAGCGCGTGGCTGCCGCGACCGCGATCCACGCAATGGCGAAGATCACCGCACCCGGCCAGAACAGGGCCAGCGTCACGCCGAGGAAGGTCGCGACCCCCTTGCCGCCCTTGAACCCCAGCCAGACCGGCCAGAGATGGCCCGCGAATGCGCCGAGGCCCGCTACAAGGCCCGCCTCCGGGCCGAAAACGGCACGGGCGACCAGCACGGCCGCCGTTCCCTTCAGCGCATCGCCCAGCAAGGTGAAGGCGGCGAGATCCTTGCGCCCGGTCCGCAGGACATTCGTGGCGCCGATATTGCCGGAGCCGATGGTGCGGATGTCCGTGGTGCCGGCAAACCGCGTGATGACGATGCCGAACGGGATCGAGCCCAGCAGGTAGCCGAACAGCAGCGCCGCGCCGACCAGAAGGGGCGGGAGAGACCAGGACAAAGTGAGCATGCGTTCGCGACCGTGGGGCTGGGCTAAACGTATTCGTAGACGGTGCGGCCGGCAACAATCGTGCGCTGCACCTG
>NCCY01000159.1:1040-11003 GCA_002279855.1 Rhizobiales bacterium 12-68-15 | reverse complement strand
CACGCCGCGCCTCAGCGTGACCACCGCATCGGCGGCGATCCGGGCGGCCGGGGATGGCGTCGGCGCCACCCGGCTTCTGCTCTACCAGTGTGCGGAGGCCGTGGGGCAAGGGCGCGTCCGGCGGATCCTCGCCACCTTCGAGCCCGATCCCGTGCCGGTGAGCCTGCTCCACGCCGCCCGTGGCACCCTGCCGCTGAAGATGCGCGTCTTCCTCGATTTCGCTACGGGCCGCCTGCGTGCCCGTCTCGGCGCGCTGGCGTGATGCCCCTCAACCCACCAGCAGGTCGCGCACGTGGTGGCCGATGGCGAGGGAGGATGTCAGGCCGGGGGATTCAATACCGAACAGCTGCACCAGACCGGGCACGGCATGGTCCGCCGGCCCCTCGATGCGGAAATCCTGCCGGCCCACCTCGGGTGGCACGATCTTGGGACGGATGCCGGAATAGGCGGGCTGCAGCTGTCCGTCCTTCAGGTCCGGCCAATAGGCCAATAGCGGCGGATGGAGCCGTAGAAGCCCGCCGCCCGTGCCGGGTCCACCGCATAGTCGATATGGTCAACCCATTCCACGTCCGGCCCGAACCGCGCCGCGCCCGCCAGATCCAGGGTGAGATGGGTGCCGAGCCCGCCGGAGACCGGCACCGGATAGATCAGCCGGGTGAAGGGGGAGCGGCCAGACAGGGAAAAATAGCTGCCCTTGGCATAATAGGTGCCGGGCGCGCGCACTGCGTCATAGCCGGTGATCCGCCGCGCGAGGGCCGGCGCGTGAAGCCCCGCCGCATTCACCAGCAGGCGACAGTGCAGGGTGTCCGGCAAGTCCCCGCCGAAATCCAGCTCGAACCCGTCCGCCACCGTCCGGGCCGCGAGGAGCGGCGTGTTCAGCACCACCATGCCGCCGGTGCCCTCGATGTCGCCCTGGAGCGAGAGCATATAAGCGTGGGTGTCCACGATGCCGGTGGAGGGAGAGTGCAGCGCCCCCGTGCACGAGAGTGCCGGCTCCATCGCCTGCGCCTCTGCAGCGGAGAGTTCGGTGAGGTCATCGACGCCGTTCGCCGCCGCGCGGGCGCGGATGGCGCTAAGCTTCGGGGTCTCGTCAGGGGCGGTCGCGACGATCAGCTTGCCGCAGCGCCGGTGGGGCAGGCCCCGCTCGCCCAGATAGGCGTAAAGCTGCTTCCGGCCTGCCACGCACAGGCGGGCCATGAGGCTGCCCTTGTCGTAATAGATGCCGGCATGGATGACTTCGCTGTTGCGCGAGGAGGTCTCGTCGCCGATGCGTGGCGCCTTCTCGACCACCACGACCTCACGCCCGGCCAGCGCCAGCGCACGGCCCACGGCGAGCCCGACGACGCCCGCCCCCACCACGACGCAATCCAGCCGTTCCATGGAAAGACCTGATCTGAAGGCAAATGCTTCCGCCTCCGGCGTGCCGGAGGCGTGGGATCACTGCTTGCGGGGAACCGATATGTCCTCATCCGCCGCGAGCGGGCCGGGATCATCGGGGCGGGGAGGCTCGGCGATGATGGGCGCGGCGGCGGGCACCGGCTTTGGGGAGACCGGCGCGGCGCCATTCATGCCGGCGGGCTTTGCCGGCTCGACGGGGGCGACATCGGCCGCAGGCGCCGGAGCATCCTTCGCGACCACCTCCGGCGCGGGCGCGGCCTTCGGGAGCACGGCTTCCGGCGCGGGAATGGCGGCGATGGCGTTGCGCACGCGCTCGGCCTCGTGCTCCAGCACCGGCGTCGCGGTGACACCGGGCGGCACCTCCCAGGCATAGGCATCCAGCCGGCCGGTCACGGGCGAGATAGCCGCCCACTGGTCCGAGACCACGCCGTCCGCGATCCAGGCCGGATCGCGCGGCGCGCGCACGGCGCGGGCGGCCCATTCGCGGGCCTTGCCCACGTCGCCATGCTCGCGCGCTTCCAGTTCCGCCATCAGCAGGCAGATGCGCTGTGTCGGCTTCTCGGTGAGCGGGGAGAGGATGGCGCGGGCCTGCTGGAACTCCTGCGCGTCGATGGCCGCATGGGCGAGCGCGATGATGCTCTCCGGATGGGTCGGCGCCGTTCCGGCAAGAATGCGGATCCGCTTCAGCCGGTCCTGCGCGGCATCGCCGGGGCGCAGATGGGCATAGGCTTCGGCAAGGTCGGGGTGGGGCGTCGCGCTGAAGGCGGCGGACAGGATCTTCGCCGCACGCTTGAGGTCGCCGGACGCGCCGAGCAGGCGGCCGGCAACGGCGGCGGCCGGAACGAGGCTCGGGGCCAGCCGCACGGATTCGGTGGCCCGCTCGCGCGCCACTGCGGGATCGGCCACTTCCAGCGCGATCGCCTCGGCGGCGAGCAGCACCGCGCGGCGGCGGCGATAGGCCGTGCGGTCGATGCCACGGGCCGCCATCTGGCGCTCCAGGATCTCGCGGGCGCCGGCATAGTCGCCGTCGGCGCAGCGGGCCTCGATGGCGGCATCCGCAGCCCAGCCGAGGGCCGGGGCCTCGCGGGCCGCTTCTTCCGCGAACGCGCGGGCGGAATCGCCCTCGCCGGCGCGGCGGGCCTCCATATAGAGACCGCGCAGCGCGATGACGCGGGTCTCCGGCGCCTCCAGCATCTGGCGGAAGGACTTGGCGGCAAGATTTCCGTTGCCGTCGAACTGCGCCGACTGGGCGGCAAGCAGGTGGGTCAGGGGCTCGTGCGGCAGCAGCCGGGCGGCCTCGTCGCGGGCGGAACGGGCACGGGCACCATCGCCGGCGCCAATGGCCAGCAGGCCGCGCGAGAGCGCCTGCCACCCCTTTTCGCGGCGGCGGCGCCGGGAGAAGGTCGCAATCAGGCGGGGGGAGTTCACGATCAGCGAAATGAGCTTCGCCAGGATCAGCAGCACAAGGCTGAAGGCCGCCAGCGCGGCGAGCGCCACCGGCACGGTGGTCTCCAGCCGCCAGCCCTGCCAGACGACCACCATCTCGCCGGGGCGATCGGCGATCCAGGCCGCTCCAAAGGCGAGGGCGGCGAGGGCGACAAGGAGCAGGACGAGACGGATCACGGCAGCTTCCCGGAAATGGCGGCGAGCGCCTGCTGATTGAGCGTGGCGAGAGTGGCGGCGGCGTCCCGGCGGGCGGTGATTTCGGATACGACCGACGCCACCTTCGCTTTGGTTTCCGGCGAAAGCGCGTCGATGCGGGAGAGCGCCTGCGCCATGTCGCCGGCCCGCAGCGCGGCGGCTGCGCCATCGAGGCTGGACTGGTCTCCGGCACCGGGGCCGGCATCCGTGGCGCCGACCCGCACGAGGCTTTCCGCGCTGGACAAGAGGCGGTCCATCAGCCCGCCGCCCTCCGGCGAGGCCGGGGCCGGGGCCGGGGCAGGTGCGGCCCCCGCCGCCGCAGCGGGCTTGGCACGCGCGGCGTCCTGAAGGCGCGTGGCGAGGCGGGCAGGTGCGGGATAGCCCTGCGCTGCCGCACCGGCCAGCGGATCGAGCGCGCCGCCGGATGCGGGGCGCGACGCGCGTGTCGAGCTGCGCCACGGAGGGGGCGAGGTCCTGGCGGGGGCGCTGCTCCAGCGCGGACAGCCGCTGCAGCAGAGGCTGCATGTCACTGCCGGGCGCGGGCCGCAGCGTTCCGGTCTCGACCAGACCATAGGCGACCGCACCGGCCGCGAGCGCTCCGGCCAGCGCACCGATGGGCAGGGCCAGCCACGGCGACGGCCCCGCGCGCCGCACCGTCACGGACGGGGGCACGGGCGGCGGCGCGGAGGCATCGCCGGGGCGCGCCTCATCCGGCACGGTCGCGGCGGGGGAGTCGGGATGGGGTTCGGGTGTGGACGGGGCGGCCGCGCCCTCGCCGGAAGCGGTCGTGTCGGCCATCGACTCGCCAGCCTCCTGCGGCGTCAGGCGCGCCACAGCGGCCTCGATCTCCGCCGGCGAGGTGGCGGCGTCCGATGGGGCAGCCGATGGGGACTGTCGCGGCGCGGACTTCCGGCCACCGGACCTGACGGCCTGGGGCTTGTCCGACACCGCGTCCGGAGAGGCGGCGTCCTGCCGGTTGGGATCCTCGCTCGCCATGGCCTCCCTCGTACTTCACGTGCCGGTCCTCCGGCTTAAACCCCCGCGCCTCACGGAGCAACCTCCGGCTCGCCTGCGCGGCGGGATACGAGCACCGCGATCAGCGCATCCTCGTTGGGCTCGACCGCGACCGTCACGGGGATGTGAGCCGCTTCGAGCACCGATGCGATGGCGGGTGACAGGCAGAAGTGTCGCAGCCGTCCGAACGGTTCCATCAGCCCGCCGGCTTCAACGCAGGCGAGCAGGATGCGCGCGGTGCGCGGCGAAAAGTGGAGCGCCGCATCGAGCCGCCCCGCTCGCAGGGCCGCAGCCGCGTCCGCGTCGAGGCGCGCCATCGGGCAGGCGCTATAGACGATGCGTGTTTCCACCCGGATGCCGGACGGCGCGAGCAGGGCGCCAAGGTCCGCCGCCTGGTCCGCCCCCGCCGGATGGAGCACGCGCGCGCCGCCGGGCAGAGACCGCGCAAGCGCCGCCGCAAGGGCCTGCGCATCGCCCGCGCAATCGGTCACGTCCTGCCAGCCGGCGCGGCGCGCCTCGGTCGCCGTGCGCGGCCCCACGGTGAAGGCCGGGCAGTGCAGGACGGCGCCCGGAAAGGCCGAGACCGCGTTCGGGCTGGTGAAGGCGACGGCATCGAAGCGGCCTTCGGGCCTGCCGCCCGCCACCGGCGCGATGCGCAGCACCGGCGCCACCATCGCCTCATGGCCCAGCGCGGCAAGGCGCCGGGCGGTGCGCGTCGCGCCGGGTTCGGGCCGGGTGACGAGCACGCGCATGGCGCCGCCGTCAGCGGGCGTCGAGGCCGAGCGCGCGGCCGGGCGCACTCTGCCTCAGGCGCGCACCGCAGTCCGCGCCGAGCCGCGCCGCATCCGCAACCGAGGCCCGTTCATCGGCCGCCGCCTCGTCCCGTCCGTCCGGAGACAGGATCAGGCCGCGCAGCCGCACCTCGCCGCCGTCCACGGTCGCGAGCCCGCCGATGGGCGTGCGGCACGATCCGTCCAGCGCGGCGAGAAACGCGCGCTCGGCCGAAAGCGCGATGCCCGTGGCCCGGCAGGCGATGCGGGCTATGGCGTCGTTGGTCTCGGTGTCCGCCACCCGGCACTCGATGGCCACCGCCCCCTGCCCCACGGCGGGCAGAAAATCGTCCACCGGCAGGATGGCGCTCGCCTCGTGGGCAAGGCCGAGGCGGGTCAGGCCGGCGAGCGCCAGCAGGGTGCCGTGGAAGACGCCGCCCCGCACCTTGTCGAGCCGCGTCTGCACATTGCCGCGCAGCAGCGACACATCGAGATCCGGGCGCACACGGCGCAATTGCGCCTCGCGCCGCAGGGATGCGGTGCCGATGCGCGCGCCCTGCGGCAGGTCGGTAAGGCCCGCCCCGCTGGCGAGGATCAGCGCATCGCGCACATCGGCACGGGGCAGATAGCCGGCGAGATGAAGGCCATCCGGCAGGACGGTCGCCACGTCCTTGGCGGAATGCACGGCAAGGTCGATGCGGCCCTCCAGCAGGGCCTCCTCGATTTCCTTGGTGAACAGCCCCTTGCCGCCGGCCTCCGAGAGGGCGCGATCCTGGATGCGGTCGCCGGAGGTGCGGATGATTTCGAGCGGAATGGTCTCCAGCGGGCGGCCGAAAGCGGCGGCGAGCGCGTCGCGCACCGCATGGGCCTGCCAGAGGGCGAGCGGCGAGCCGCGCGTGCCGATGGCAAGGCGGGGCGAGGAATGTGTCATGGTGGCGTGTGCACTGGTGGCTTGTGTGAAGGCTGGCTGTGATGATAGCCGGGAATCGCGAATGCCAGCAGCGGCGTTCGGGCGCGGGGGTCAAGCCTCCGGTGGGGGTGGACCGTGTCGGACCTTCTGGTGCTGGGCATCGAAACGACCTGCGACGAAACCGCCGCGGCCGTGGTGGCACGCGCGCCCTCCGGCGCCGGCCATGTGCTTTCCAATGTCATCCGCAGCCAGGTGGAGGAACATTCCCCCTATGGCGGCGTGGTGCCGGAAATCGCGGCCCGCGCCCATGTGGAAGTGCTGGACCATGTGATCGCGGAGGCCATGCGGCAGGCGGGCATCGGCTTTGACGGCCTGTCGGGCATCGCCGCCGCCGCCGGTCCGGGGCTGATCGGCGGGGTCATCGTCGGGCTCACCTCCGCGAAGGCGCTGTCGCTCGCCACCGGCAAGCCGCTCATCGCCGTGAACCACCTGGAGGCGCATGCGCTCACCGCGCGGCTGACCGACGGCGTCGCCTTCCCGTATCTGCTGCTTCTGGTGTCGGGCGGGCACACCCAGCTTCTGGCGGTGGAGGATGTGGGCCGCTACCGCCGCATCGGCACCACCATCGACGACGCCATCGGGGAAGCCTTCGACAAGGTGGCGAAGATGCTGAGCCTGCCCTATCCGGGCGGACCGGAGGTGGAGCAGCAGGCACTCATGGGCGATCCCGAGCGCTTTGCCTTCCCCCGTCCGCTGATCGGCCGGCGCGAGCCGGACTTCTCCCTCTCCGGCCTCAAGACCGCCGTGCGCATCGAGGCGGACAAGCTCGCCCCGCTCTCGGACGCGGACGTGGCGGACCTGTGCGCGTCCTTCCAGGCGTCGGTGGTGGATGTGGTCTGCGACCGGGTGCGCGCCGCCGGGCGGCAGTTCCGCGACATTGCCGGCTGCGGGCCGACCGCGCTGGTGGTGGCGGGCGGCGTGGGCGCCAATCTCGCCATCCGCACCGCCTTGCAGAAAACCGCCGCCGAGATGGGCACCCGAATGGCCGTGCCGCCGCCGGCTCTGTGCACCGACAACGGCGCCATGATCGCCTGGGCGGGCGCCGAGCGGCTGTCGCGCGGGCTGACCGACCCGCTGACGGTGAGCCCCCGCGCCCGCTGGCCGCTCGATCCCGCCTCCGCCGGAACCAAGGCATGACCCTTTCGTTCGACCGCATCGGCGTGATCGGCGCCGGCTCCTGGGGCACTGCGCTCGCCAATGCCGCCGCCCGCGCGGGCCGGCAGGTGGTGCTGTGGGCGCGCGATCCCGCGCAGGCCGACGACATGGCCGCGACGCGGATGAATGCGCGCGGGCTTCCCGGCGTGGCGCTGGAGGCGGCCGTGCAGCCCACCGCCGCGCTGGCGGATCTCGCCGGATGCGGCGCGCTGCTTCTGGTGGTGCCGGCGCAGGCGAGCCGCGCGGTGGCCACGCAGGTCGCCGCCGTCGCCGCCGCCGGCACGCCGCTGGTCGCCTGCGCCAAGGGCATTGAGCGCGGAACCACCTTCTTCATGACGCAGGTGCTGGCGAGCGCCGCCCCGCATCTGCCGCCGGCGATCCTCTCCGGCCCCAGCTTCGCAAGCGACGTGGCGCAGGGCCTGCCCACCGCCGTCACGCTCGCCGCGACCGATCCGGACCTCGCGCAGGGGCTGGCGGCAGCGCTCGGCTCCGCCACTTTCCGGCTCTATCATTCCGCCGACGTGCGGGGGGTGGAGATCGGCGGGGCGGCCAAGAACGTGCTCGCCATCGCGGCCGGCATCGTGGCGGGGCGCCGGCTCGGCGCGAGCGCGGGCGCGGCGCTGACGGCGCGGGGGTTCGCCGAACTGGTGCGCTTCGGCACCGCCTTCGGCGCGCGGCCGGAGACGCTGACCGGCCTGTCCGGCCTCGGCGACCTCATCCTCACCGCATCCGGCCCGCAATCGCGCAATTTCGCCCTCGGCCTCGCGCTCGGCCGGGGCGAGGCCGCAGAGGGCAAGCTCGCGGAAGGGGCCTATACCGCCTCGGTCATCATGGACATGGCCCATTCCCGCGGCATCGACATGCCCATCTGCAATGCGGTGGATTCGGTGCTTGCGGGCCACCATTCGGTGTCGGAGGCGATCGACGCGCTGATGGCGCGGCCGCAGAAGTCGGAAAGCTGACATGCCAGCGGCCCCGGTTTTCGCCGTGGCCGCTGCATTGGGACAGGGGCCTCACGTGCGCAGGGTGGCCTTCAGGAACTCGCCCGAGGCGTTGCGCCCGAACAGGCGGATCTCGCCCTTGCCGACCTCTTCCCGGCGGTTGGAGCCGGAATAGGTCATGGTCATCGACCCGTCCTTGACCCAGCCGTCATAGACGAAATGGCCGTTCTTGGTGGCCCGCCACGCACCGCCCTGCTCCAGGCCGCCGGACACGGCATCGAGGGCGGCTTCGGAAAGGGCGTTGCTGCGGGCGGCGGCATCGGTGGTGAAGGTGGTCATCGCGTGTCTCCTTGGTTCGGCTTGTTCAACGATCATCTCGTTGCAAGGACCCTAGGACGGCCGGCTGACACCACCCTTACAGCTGCAAAAATGCGCGCCTCAGCTCGCGCCGTCCTTCAAGGCGGCGCGGATGACGGCTTCCGCATCCTCGCTCGCCCATTCCGCAGGGCCGGCGAGAAAGCCGATCTCGCACCCCCCGCCATCCACCAGCAGGGTGGTCGGCAGGCCGAAGCCCCGCCCCACGGCGCGCAGGGCTGAAAAGCTCTTCGTGCCGGGATCGGCATAGAAAGCCAGCGAGGTGGCGCCGATCTCCTTCAGGAAGGCCTTGGGCTTGTCCGGGTCCTTGGTGTCGAGATTGATCGCCACCACCTGGAAGCGGTCGCTGCCGAGCGCCTGCTGGAGCCGGTCGAGCGCGGGCATCTCCTTGCGGCACGGCACGCACCATGTGGCCCAGAGATTGACCAGCACCAGCTTGCCCTTGAAGTCCGCGAGCGTTTTAGGCTGACCCTCGGCATCGCTGAAGCTGAGGGGCGGAAGGCGGCGGGGCTCGCTGGCCAGCGACAGGGCCGCCACCTCGCCCTTCGCCAGAGGCTTCAGCCGTTCGGCCAGACTGACCGCGCCGCCACAGCCGGCATCCGCCGCCGGAGCCGCGGCCGGGGCCTGCGCAAGCTGAGGCGCATTGCGGGAAGGGCCTTCCATCACGTATAGGGCGAGCGCCCCGGCCATGGCGCCGGCCACCACCGCCGCGCCAAGCACCGCGACCCTGCGCCCGAACCCGGAGCGGGGCGGCGCGGAAGCGGATGGCGGGGGCGGAACGTCTGGTTCGGTCATCAAGGAGATCCGTCGTGAGCAACAAGATGTGGGGCGGTCGTTTCTCCACCGGCCCGGACGCCATCATGGAGGAGATCAACGCCTCCATCGGCTTCGATCAACGTCTTTACGCCCAGGACATTGCCGGCTCCAAGGCCCATGCCGCCATGCTGGCCGCCCAGGGCATCGTCGCGGCGGAGGATGTCGAGAAGATCCGGGCGGGTCTAGACACGATCCTGTCAGAGATCGAGGCGGGGACTTTCACCTTCCGGCGCGATCTCGAAGACATTCACATGAACGTGGAGCAGCGCCTCGCGGACCTGATCGGCGCCAGCGCCGGCCGGCTCCACACCGCCCGCTCGCGCAACGATCAGGTCGCCACCGACTTCCGCCTCTATGTGCGCGACACCATCGATGCGCTGGACGCCCAGCTCGCGGACCTGATGCTGGCGCTGTCGGAAAAGGCGCTGGCCCATGCCGCCACCGTCATGCCGGGCTTCACCCATCTCCAGACCGCCCAGCCGGTGACCTTCGGCCACCATCTGATGGCCTATGTGGAGATGTATGCCCGCGACCGTGGCCGGCTGCGGGATGCGCGCGCCCGGCTGAACGAATCCCCGCTCGGCTCGGCGGCGCTCGCCGGCACGTCCTTCCCCATCGACCGCGAGGCGACGGCATCCGCGCTCGGCTTCGACCGGCCCACCGCCAATTCGCTGGACGCCGTCTCCGACCGCGACTTCGTGCTGGAGACGCTGGCCGCCGCCTCCATCTGCGCCATGCACCTTTCGCGCTTTGCGGAAGAGGTGGTGATCTGGACCTCGCCCTCCTTCGGGCTCATCAAGCTGTCGGACGCCTTCACCACCGGCTCGTCCATCATGCCGCAGAAGCGCAACCCCGATGCGGCGGAACTGGCGCGCGGCAAGGC
>NCCY01000159.1:0-983 GCA_002279855.1 Rhizobiales bacterium 12-68-15 | reverse complement strand
ACCGCCGGCATGGTGCGGGACCTGGAGCCCGACGCGGCGCGCATGCGCACGGCAGCGGGTCAGGGCTATTCCACCGCGACCGATCTGGCCGACTGGCTGGTGCGCACGCTGGGCATCCCGTTCCGCGAGGCGCATCATGTGACGGGCCGCATCGTCGCCATGGCGTCGGCGAAGAACGTGCCGCTGCACCGCCTCACGCTGGAGGAAATGCAGAGCGCCGATGCCCGCATCACGCAGGATGTGTTCACGGTGCTCTCGGTGACGAAGTCGGTGGCGAGCCGCACCTCCTACGGCGGAACGGCGCCGGTGCGGGTGCGGGCGCAGGCCCGGCGCTGGCTGAAGAAGCTCCAGCCGAAGGCCTGATCCCCATGGGCGGACCGCACTTTGATGATGCGTTCCGCGATCGCCTGCGCGATCTCCTCGCCTGGCGGCGGGACGTGCGCCGCTTCCGGCCCGACCCGCTGCCCGACGGCACGCTGGAACGGCTGGTGCGCCTCGCGGCCCTTGCCCCCTCCGTGGGCCTCAGCGAGCCCTGGCGCTTCGTGCGGGTGGCGGATGCCGCCCGCCGCGCGGCGGTTCGCGCCTCCTTCCTCGCCTGCAACGAAGCGGCGCTGGCCGCGCAGGCGCCGGACCGCGCGCCCGGCTATGCCCGCCTGAAGCTGGAGGGGCTGGACGCCGCGCCGCTGCAACTCGCCGTGTTCTGCGAGACCACTCCGGCGCAGGGCCACGGGCTCGGCCGCCTCACCATGCCGGAGACGGTCGCCTATTCCGCGGTCATGGCCGTCCACACCCTCTGGCTCGCCGCACGGGCGGAGGGCATCGGCATGGGCTGGGTCTCCATCCTCGATCCGCAGGCTGTGACGGCTGCGCTGGACGTGCCCGCGGGCTGGCAGCTCATCGGCTATTTCTGCCTCGGCACTCCTCTGGAAGAGGACGAGACGCCCGCGCTGGAGCGCGCCGGCTGGGAGCGCCGACATGCGCCG
>NCCY01000158.1 GCA_002279855.1 Rhizobiales bacterium 12-68-15 | reverse complement strand
TGGACGCTTCGGCCACCGCCCCCCTTTGCCGGCCCACGCAGCAAGGCGAGGCCGAAACGCTCGCTGCCGAACGGGTCCACAAGCGCCGTGGCGCGGGCAAAATGCCCGCTCGCGGCCTTCAGGCATGCGGCTTCCACCGTCTTGCGCATTTCCGCCCAGGCCGCGTCCGAGGAGGCGCCCGCTCCGGAGGGCGCAAGCAGGATGGCAAGCAGCAGGGCGGGCAGGGCGAGGCGGGTGCGGCGCATGGGAGCGGTCTCCGGGTGTTGCGACCTTAACTCACCGTCCCTTGGTCCGGTTCATGGCATCGAGCAGCGCCGCGCCGAACGCGCCCTGTTCGGGGGCCTTCGGGGCGCGGCCGTCCGGCTTGCGGGCCTCGGGTCTGCCGGCTGGCGGATTGCGGCTGTCGGGTTTTGCGGGCGGCGTGCCGGCGCGCCGATCGGGGCGACCCTCGCCGGCGGGGGCGTCCTTGCGCATGGTGAGGGAGATGCGCTTGCGCGGCACGTCCACCTCCAGCACCTTCACCTTCACCACGTCGCCCGCCTTCACCACCTCGTGACGCCGATATCCACGAAGGCGCCGAAGGCGGCGACGTTGGTCACCGTGCCTTCCAGCAGCATGCCGGGCTTCAGGTCCTTGATGTCGTCCACGCCGTCCGCAAACGCGGCGGTGCGGAATTCCGGACGGGGGTCGCGGCCCGGCTTCTCAAGCTCGGCGAGGATGTCCTTCACCGTGGGCAGGCCGAAGCTGTCGTCCACGAAGGCGCGGGGGTCGAGCGCGCGCAGCTTCGCGCTGTCGCCCATCAGGCTGCGCACGTCCCGCCCGCAGGCGGCGACGATCTTCTTGGCGAGTCCATAGGCTTCCGGATGAACGGCGGATGCGTCCAGCGGCTCCTTGCCATCGGGAATGCGCAGGAAGCCGGCGCACTGCTCGAAGGTGCGCGGGCCGAGGCGGGAGACCTTCAGCAGCTCGCGCCGGGTCTGGAACGCCCCGTTGGCATTGCGATGCGCCACGATGGCCTCCGCCAGCGAGGCGCCGAGGCCGGAGACGCGGGCGAGCAGGGAGGCGGAGGCGGTGTTGAGATCGACGCCCACCGCGTTCACCGCATCCTCCACCACCGCATCCAGAGCGCGGGCGAGGCGGGTCTGGTCCACGTCATGCTGGTACTGGCCGACGCCGATGGACTTCGGCTGCGGCGGACGCGGAATAGACCGAGGCGCCGGCCTCGCTCACCACCACCTTCAGCGGGCGCTGGTCCGCCGGCAGGCGGGTCAGCAGGTCGGCGGCCAGCCGGTCGGTCTCGCGGCTCGCCGTGCCGTTGCCGATGGCGATCACCTCCACCTTGTGGCGCGCGATGAGCGCGGCCAGCGCCGCCTGCGCGCCCTGGATGTCGTTGCGGGGCGGGAAGGGATAGACGGTGGCGGTCTCCAGCACCTTGCCGGTGCGGTCCACTACCGCCACTTTCACGCCGGTGCGGATGCCGGGATCGAGCCCCATGGTGGCGCGCGCCCCGGCCGGGGCCGCCAGCAGCAGGTCTTTCAGGTTGCGCGCGAACACGCGGATCGCTTCCTCTTCCGACCGCTCCCGCGCTTCCACCATCAGGTCCACCGAGAGGCTGAGGGAGAGGCGCACGCGCCATGCCCAGCGGGCGACCTCCATGAGCCAGGCATTGCCGGGCCGCATGTCCGTCACCTCCAGCGCGGCGGCGACGATGCGCTCCGCCGGCTTCACGGGCGCCGGGTCCTGCGCATCCACCTCGATATCGACCGAGAGGATGTCCTCGTTGCGCCCGCGCAGCATGGCCAGAACGCGGTGGCTGGGGGCGGTGGACCAGCGCTCCGAATGGTCGAAATAGTCGGAGAACTTGGCGCCCGCTTCCTGCTTGCCGTCATTCACGCGGGCATGAAGCACGGCACTGGCGCGCATGTGGGCGCGCAGGCGGCCGAGAAGATCGGCGTTTTCGGTCAGCCCCTCCACGATGATGTCGCGCGCGCCCTCCAGCGCCGCCTTCACGTCCGCCACCTCGCCGGTGACGAAAGCGGGGGCAAGGTCTGCCGGAGCGGCGGCGCGGTCGGCGAGGATGGCCTGCGCCAGCGGGCCGAGCCCGCGCTCGCGGGCGATCTCGGCGCGGGTGCGGCGCTTGGGCTTGTACGGCAGATAGAGGTCTTCCAGCTCCGCCTTGGTGGTGACGGTGGCGATCCGCCCCTCAAGGTCCGGCGTCAGCTTGCCCTGTCCGCGAATGGTCTCCAGCACGCTGGCGCGCCGCGCCTCCAGTTCCCGCAGGTAGGTGAGGCGTTCTTCCAGCGTGCGAAGCTGGGTGTCGTCCAGGCCGCCCGTCGCCTCCTTGCGGTAGCGCGCGATGAAGGGCACCGTCGCGCCTTCGTCCAGCAGCGTCACGGCCGCCGTCACCTGCTCGGGGCGGGCGGCGATCTCGGAAGCGATCAGGCGGGCGATGGAGGCGGCGATGCGGGCGTCGGCCATTCGGATCTCGGCGTGCGGTTGCGGGGCGCTCCTTATAGCAGATCGCACCGCCCCCCGCAGGGCCGCCCGTGCGGCTGGCCTGTGGGCGCCTTATGCCTTCCCCGCCCAGAAAGCTGCGGCTTCCGGCGGCAGGCCTGCCAGAACCCGGTCGAACGCCGTCTGGTCGAGATGCCGCCGCAGCGCGGTCGCCACATCCGCAATGGCGCCTTCGGGCGCGAAATTGTGATGCTGGCGCAGCCCCTGCACCTCGCGGGTCATCTCGGCGCGGTCGGCGAAGGGCAGGGGGGCGGCCTCCGGTTCCCAGGCGGCGACGAACATGGCGCGCAGCACCGGCGGCAGCACGCCCGCGAAGCGGATCGCATCCAGCGGCGACAGCCGGCGGCGGAAGGTGCGCAGCACCCCGTCCACCATGGTGAAGGACTGGTTCATGGTGCCGAGGCCCGCTTCGTCGCGTGCATCGGCGAGAAAGCGCATGAAGTCCTCGGAGGCGTGCTGGTACTCCATGGGAATGGGCATGTCGAAATCCACGATGGCCGGTCAGGCCAGCCCCTTCACGATGAGGTCGTAATAGTCGGCGGCGATTTCCTCGCCGGACTTCGGTCCGTCGGGTCGGAACCAGCGCGCCATCCAGCTCAGCAGCGAAAGCACGGCGCGGCCGGTCATGGCCACGTCCACCGGGCGGAAGGTGCCGTCCGCGATGCCCTCGGAGATGATCTGGCGCAGCAGGCCCTCATGCGCATCGCGCAGCTTCAGCGCATCATCCTTGAGCGCGGCATTGGCCATGCCGGAATAGCCCACCAGCATGGTGACGAAGGCGTGATAGTTCGCCTCCAGGCAGCGCGCATGGGCCATCATGAACTGGCGCAGCCGTTCCGGCGCGGGATCGTCCGGGTTCACCGCGCTGGCGGCGGAATCGTAGAGCGCCTTCAGCGTGGCGATGATGATGGCGTCGTAAATCTCCTGCTTGGAGGCGAAGTAGTTGTAGATGGCGCCCTTGGAATATTTCATCGCGGCCGCAAGCTCGTTGAGCGAGCTTTCGGCATAGCCCTTCTGCGCAAACAGGCGGGCCGCCTCGCGCAGGATTTCGGCGCGCGGATCGTCCACCAGCGGCGGGCGGCCCATGCGACGCTCCGGCGGGGCGGGCTTTTCCAGGTCAGGCGTGGGAGCAATCGGTTTCATCAGGCCTCTCGGCGCCAGGGGCCGCAACGGTGCCCTTGACTTGGCGGAAAAGATATATACTGACTGGTCGGAATGTAAATAAGGAGGCAGGTCATGAGTGGCCCCAAGGCAGCGCGTGCGTCGTTCGACTGGTCCGATCCCTTCGATCTGGAGGGCCAGCTCACGGAGGAGGAGCGCCTCGTTCGTGATACTGCGCGCGACTATGCGCAGGACAAGCTCCTGCCCCGCGTCATGACCGCCTATCTGGACGAGCGGTTCGATCGCGAGATCATGAACGAGATGGGTGAACTGGGCCTGCTCGGCTCCACCATTCCGCATGAATATGGTGGCGCCGGCCTCGGCTATGTCTCCTACGGCCTCGCCGCGCGCGAAGTGGAGCGGGTGGACAGCGGCTATCGCTCGGCCATGAGCGTTCAGTCCTCGCTCGTGATGCACCCCATCCATGCCTATGGCAGCGAGGCGCAGCGCCAGAAGTACCTGCCGAAGCTCGCCACCGGCGAGTGGGTGGGCTGCTTCGGCCTGACCGAGCCGGATGCCGGCTCCGACCCGGCGGGCATGCGCACCCGCGCCGTGAAGACGGATGGCGGCTACCTGCTCAACGGCGCCAAGATGTGGATCACCAACTCCCCCATCGCGGACGTTGCGGTGGTGTGGGCGAAGTCCGCAGCCCATGGCGACGAGATCCGCGGCTTCGTGGTGGAGCGCGGCATGAAGGGCTTCTCGACCCCCAAGATCGAGAAGAAGCTGTCGCTGCGCGCCTCCATCACCGGCGAGATCGTGCTGGAGAATGTGGAACTGCCGGAAGAGAACCTGCTGCCCAACGTCTCCGGCCTCAAGGGTCCGTTCGGCTGCCTCAACCGCGCCCGCTACGGCATCGCCTGGGGCGCCATGGGCGCGGCGGAAGCCTGCCTTGCCTCGGCGCGCCAGTACACGCTGGACCGCAAGCAGTTCAACCGGCCGCTCGCCGCCACCCAGCTGGTGCAGCGCAAGCTGGCGGACATGTCCACGGACATCGCCTTCGGCCTGCAGGGCTGCCTGCGCGCCGGTCGCCTGTTCGACGAGGGGCGCCTGCCGCCGGAGACCATCTCCTACATCAAGCGCAACAATTGCCAGAAGGCGCTCGACATCGCCCGCACGGCGCGCGACATGCATGGCGGCAACGGCATCTCGGCCGAGTTCCCGGTCATGCGCCACGCCCAGAACCTCGAAACGGTGAACACCTACGAGGGCACGGCGGACATCCATGCGCTGATTATCGGCCGTGGCATCACCGGCATCCAGGCTTTCTACTGAGCCTCTGCCGGTTCCGGCTTCGCCCTCTCCCGCTCCGGCGGGGGAGGGTTTTCCATTCAGGATTACCAACAGGGCTCGATCATGGCTGCACCCCTTGCCGGCGTCCGCGTTCTCGAACTGGCCCGCATCCTTGCGGGACCGTGGGCGGGCCAGCTTCTCGCCGATCTCGGGGCGGAGGTCATCAAGGTGGAGCGGCCGGGAGCCGGCGACGACACCCGCGCCTGGGGCCCGCCCTTCATGACCGGCGCGGATGGCGAAAATCTCGGCGCGGCCTATTTCCACTCCACCAATCGCGGCAAGAAGTCCGTGACGCTGGATTTCGAGACGGCGGAAGGGCAGGAAGCGATCCGCGCGCTCGCCCTGCGCACCGACGTGGTGATCGAGAATTTCAAGGTGGGCGGCCTCGCCAAATACGGGCTCGATTACGAGAGCCTCGCCAAGGTCAATCCGCGCCTCGTCTATTGCTCCGTGACCGGCTTCGGCCAGGACGGTCCCTACGCGCCGCGTGCCGGCTATGACTATCTCGTGCAGGGCATGGGCGGGCTGATGGACCTCACCGGCTCTCCGGACGGCGAGCCGCAGAAGGTGGGCGTCGCCTTCGCCGACATCTTCACCGGCCTCTATGCCACGGTTGGCATCCTCGCCGCCCTGCGCCGCCGCGAGACGACCGGGCTGGGCGGGCGCGTGGACATGGCGCTGCTCGATACCCAGGTGAGCGTGCTCGCCAACCAGGCGATGAACTATCTCGCCTCCGGCACCGTGCCGCACCGCATGGGCAATGCCCATCCCAATATCGTGCCCTATCAGGTGTTCCCCTCATCGGACGGGCATCTCATCGTCGCGGTGGGCAATGACGGGCAGTTCGCCCGCTTCTGCACCGCTATCGGCGCCGGCGAGCTGGCGCTTGATCCGCGCCACCACACCAATGCCGGCCGCGTCGCCAATCGCGACGAACTGACCGCTGCCATCGCCGCCGCCACCGCCACCTTCACCCGCGACGACCTGCTGGCGCGGCTGGAGAAAGCGGGCGTGCCGGCCGGGCCGATCAATGACGTGGCGCAGGTGTTCGCAGACCCGCAGGTTCAGCATCGCGGCATGAAGGCCATGCTGAAGGAAGCGGGCGGGGGCGAGGTGCCCTCCGTCGCCAGCCCGATCGTGCTGGACGGCAAGCGCATGGTGGCCGCCAAGGCCAGCCCGCGCCTCGGCGCGGACACGCAGGCCGTTCTGGCGCTGCTTCAGTCCTGCTCGGTGAAGTGAGGCGTTAAGCCTGTGGGCGCCTGCCGGCGTTCCCCTGCGCGATTGTGCTGGGAAACGGCATGCGCGTTGGCTTTCTTAGGGTTCGCTTAAAGCCTGCCGTGCGACCTTTCCTCAACTTCGGAAGGGAGGGCGCGCGGGCGCGCCGGGATCGGGTGCGGGCTCGGGAAGCTATCAGCGCAATCACTGCCAGAGCGGGCGGGATCTTCGGCGACGTCGCGGTAACGGCGACGCCGGAGCAGATCGCCCGTCATACCCGCCGCGCCGCGCAGGGGCTCGGCGCCCTCGCCCTTTTGTCCGCCGTCTCCGGCGGCGCCCTCCTGATCGCGGACGCTGCCGGCCTGATGGGCGGTGCGCTGCCGGAAGCCTCCTGGCTGGTCGGCTGCGGCCTCATCTCGGGCGGGCTTACTGCGGTCTCCGCCGGCTTGTCGCGGGCCGCCACCGGCATGGTCCGCGCCGCCGATCATCCGTCCGCCGACCTCGTGACGCTGCACCGGCGCACCGGCGAGACGCTGGGCGTGCCCAGCACGTCGTCGAGCCACATCGCGCTGGGTGCGGAAACGCTGGCGGGGCAGGGGCTGTTCGACCGCATCCATGTCATGGACCGTCCCGCCTTCCTCTCGGCCCTCTCCGCCTGCGCCAATGAGGGGCGCGAGGGCGTGGTGGCCCTGCGCCTCGCCCATCAGCGCCCCGGTGCGGCGCCGGCCTTTACGGGCTTCGAGGCCCATGTCTCCCCTGCGCCGGACGGGTGCATCCGTATCCGCTGGCACGATACCGCGCAGCCGGCAGTGGACACCGATGACGCTGCGGCGCGGGTTGAGGCGGAACGGGCGAACGACGCCAAGACCCGCTTCCTGCGCGCCATGAGCCATGAACTGCGCACGCCGCTCAATTCCATTCTCGGCTTCTCCGAGCTGCTGACCGAGGATGTCGGGCAGATGGATGTGGCGCGCCGGGCGGACTATGCCCGCATCATCCACCAGAGCGGCCAGCACCTGCTCGGCCTCGTCAACGGCATCCTTGATCTCTCACGGGTCGAGGCGGGGGCCTATGACCTCTGCTGCGAGGAGATCGACGTGCCGGCGCTGGTGTCGGGCTGCGTCGAGATGATGGCGCTGGAAGCGGAGCGGCGCGGCGTGCGGCTCGTGGCGGACCTGTCCCACCATCTGCCGCCCTTGAGCGCCGACCAGCGCGCGGTGCGGCAGATCCTGCTCAATCTGTTGTCCAATGCCGTGCGGCGCGCGGGCATCGGCCTTGGCGTCGCAGTGGTGCGCGCCCTTGTGGAGCTTCATCGCGGCGCCTTCGACGTGGCGAGCGTCCTTGGCGTCGGAACCACCGCCACCGTCACCTTGCCCCTGTGCGGCGCGGCGGCGGCGGTGACCACCATCCGCCGGCCCGCTTTTGCCGGGGCGTCGGCACCGGCTGACCGGAGGCGTGCATGAGGACGCGCGCAGATGCCCGCCATGTGACGGACCTTGAGGACGCGGAGACCTTCTCCACCGCGATGAGCAGGGCCGCACGGCGCACCACCGACGGCTTCGCGGTGATGGTGGCGATCGGCCTCACCGGCGGCATTCTCGCCAACATCTTCTTTCTCCAGGACCGCAGCCTGCATTCGGCCGTCTCCGGGGCCACCACGGTCTCGGTGGAGCCCAAGGCGAAGGCCGCTCCCGTCGCCGGGCCGGGCACGCCGGCCATGATTTTCGCGCCGGCTGCGCCGCTGATGGCTGCCGCACCGCCCACGGCGCCGCGCGCGGCCGCGCCCGCCCCCTCGGCCCCAGCGCCGGTCGCAGCCCTGCCGCCACAGGACGCCCCTGTGCCGCCCGCCGCCTTGCCGGTGCCGAAGACGCCCAGCCCGGTTGTGGCCGACATCCAGCGGGAACTGGCGCGCCGCGGATTTTATGATGGTGCGGTGGACGGCCTGAGCGGGCCGAAGACCGAAGGCGCCGTGCGCGCGTTCGAGCAGGCGGCCCGGCTCCGCGTCACCAGCGGCGAGCCCACCGAGGCGGTGCTCGCCGAACTGCGCCGCGCGCCCGCCCCGCAGGTCGCCGCGGCGGCGCCCGCCACCCCCCGCCCCGCCGCGCCCGCGCCGCTGGCACCCGCGCCGGTCCAGACCGCATCCGCCCGGGGCATGCTGCCCCCGGCTGCCGTGCCCGGCGATGCGGGCGTCACCGGCTCGGTCCGCCCGCCCGGCGATGTGGGCGGCTCTAACCGCATCCTCGCCGTCCAGCGAAGCCTCGCCCGGCTCGGATACGGTCCGCTCAAGGTGGACGGCCAGCCCGGAAACGAGACACGGCTCGCCATCCTGCGGTTCGAGCGCGATCGCAACCTGCCGGCCAATGGCGAGATCACCGACCGGCTGGTGCGGGAACTGTCCGCCGTCTCCGGCATGCCGGTGGAGTGATGCGGCTCAAGAGCGCCATCTTCGTATCCGCCATCGTCCGCACCGCCCAGGTCGCCGGCGCCTTCGCGGCGGTGCGCCGCCGGGGTGCGGAGGAGGCGGGCGCGGTGTTCGTGAAGGTGGCCACCCTCGATGGCAAGGCGGCGCTTTACGGCCCCGCCTATCAGGGCGATTTCGACGTCTCCTATCCCGCAGACCGCCGCTTCCGCGTTCTGGTGCCGCCCGGCCATCCCGAGAGCGAGAGCGAGGAGCGGATGGTGCGTGAAATCCGCTTCGACAGCGACCTCTGGTTCCTGGAGATCGAGGACAAGGCCGGCCGCCCGTTCGTGGATCTGGTGCCCGACGAGGCCTGAGCGTGCGCGGGCGGCCAGGCGTCCGCGCTATTTTAACGGGCGGGAAACCATATCCCTCTAAATGGAGTTGTCATCACGCGGCTCTCAGGCAGGGAGAGGGTGATGGGCACGGTGATTGCTTTTCCGTCCAGTCCGGTGCGGTCCACGCGCGCTGTGGATCGCGGCCAGAACGCCGACATCATGATCCTTCCGGTGGTGCGGATCGAGCGACCCTTGCCGGCGCCGCTCCAGCAGGCGCCCACCGCATCCCAGCCGGACCGGCTGCTGCGCTGATCAGGTGGAGGGCTGACAGCCCGCCGCCTCCAGCTGGCGCCGCACCTGCGGGCGCAGGTCGCCATAGCGGGCATAGGCACGGATCAGCACGATGCCCTTCGGGGCGGGCGATTCCACCACAAGGCGGTCCGCAGCGGTGATTTCCTCATCCTCCGGGAGCGCGGCGCGCTGGCTGGGCGAGAGCAGGTCCAGTTCGATGACGCGTCCCGCCGCATGGTCGTTCAGCGCATAGAAGGGCACCCCGCGCGCCGTGTAGAACGACACCGACGTGTAGTCCTGCGTTGCGGGCACCCGCACCCGCAATGGGCGCGCGGACAGGTCATAGGGGCAGACCGCAGTGACAAATGCCGGGTCGCTCATCGGCAGCAGCATGCCGGCCGGGGTCACATCCGGCAGCAGGGTCAGCTGGTTGACCTTCGCGATCTCCAGCAGGCGCTGATAGGCCGATTTCTGCGCCAGGACGGGCATGGCGAGGATCGACGCCAGATGCACGATCAGCCCCAGAACCAGAATGAACGCGGCCGGCAACAGCACCTGCTCGGGCAAGGCGGCGCCGACGCGCGCGAACGTGCGGCGCACCGTCTTCAGGGGCTGCGGGCGCGTGGTGCGCGGGAGGGTCCGGCGGTGCCGGAAGCCTGCGAGAAGGTCGGTCACGGGCAGCGCTCCGTGACGATGCGGGGCAGGACCGAGCCCTCTCCCGAGGAGGAGGAGAAGCTGAACGGGGCATCATAGAGCCGCAGCGCCACCTTCAGGTGCGCCTTCGCACCGCTGGGCAGCCAGTTGCCGGGCTGCGCGCGGGGGGACAGCACCATCTCGATGCCGCCGTCCGGGCGATAGACCACTTCGTTGCTGGTGAAGCCGTAGCGCTGGGCTTCGTTCGCCACCAGCTGGCCGGTTTCATCCATGAGCGAGAGCGTCCACACCCGCGACTGCGGCAGGATGCCGGAAATGCGGATGTCGCAGCGCCCGTCCAGCGGCTTTCCGGTGTCGTCCGTTTCGGCGAGGAAGATGAGCCCGTCCGCCAGAACCAGCGGCAGTTCGCCCGAGCGGGCGAACGCGGCGCGGGCATAGGGGTCGATCTGGGTGGTGCCAGAATGGGGCCAGCCGGTCCACGGGCCGGAACGCACCGCATCCATGCCGCGCAGATGGGTGACGCTGGCATAGGTCAGCCCGAGGCCGAGCGCCACGGACGCGATGAGCGTGAAGGTGAGGGTCCGCAGGCGCACGGCGGTCAGTTTGCCGGGTTCGAGGGGCCGGCGACCGAGGCGGTCGGGCCGGTGGGTACGGGCAAGGGCGGAGCCTGCCGGAACTGCTTCTCCAGCCCCAGCAGCCGGTCCGCCGCGCGCGGGGAGAGGGTGATGGGACGGGTGGTGGAATCGAGGCCGGGCACCTCGATGGGGGTGGGCGCTGCATCGAGCTTCGGCGCGGGCTGGTTGCCGACGCCGGGAATGTATTTCGGCTCGATGCCCTGATGGGCATAGGCCATCACCTTCTGCCACGTCATCGCCGGCAGCGATCCGCCGGTCATGCGGTTCATGGAGGTATAGTCGTCATTGCCGAACCAGACGCCGCCCACATAATTGCCGGTGAAAGCCATGAACCAGGCATCGCGATAGGCATTGGTGGTGCCGGTCTTGCCCGCCACTTTCACGTCGGGCAGGCGCGAGCGGCGGCCGGTGCCGTTCTCGATCACGTTGTTCAGCATCGGGTTGATCATGTCGATGACCGAGGGCGGAATGATCTGCATGGGCTGCGGGGCGTCCCGGTCATAGCGCCACACCACCCCGCCATTGGCGACGCGCACTTCCACCACCGCATGGGGATAGACGCTCTTGCCGCCATTGGCGAATACCGCATAGGCCGTGCTCATATCCACCAGCGTGACCTCCACCGCACCGAGCGGCAGCGGGGCGGTGGGCGTGAGGGTGGAGGTGATCCCCATCTGGTGGGCGAGGTCGATGATCTTCTGCCGCCCGAAGCGCTCCGAGAGCCGCACCGCCACCGTGTTGAGCGAGTGCTGGAGCGCAGTCTGGAGCGTGATGGAGCCCATATAGGAGCGGCCGTAATTCTGCGGGCACCAGTTGCCGAGGCAGATGGGGGCGTCCTGCACCATGGTGTTGGGCTTCATGCCGTTCATCAGCGCAACCGTGTAGACGAACGGCTTGAAGGACGAGCCCGGCTGGCGCAGCGCGTCGGTGGCGCGGTTGAACTGGCTCTCGCCATAATCGCGCCCGCCCACCATGGAGCGCAGGGTGCCGTTGGGCTCCATGATGACGATGGCGCCCTGGCTGACCTTGTAATCCTTGCCGAACTGGCGGAGCGACTGGTCGAGCGAGGCTTCCGCGACCTTCTGGATGTTGGGGTCGAGCCCGGTGCGGACGATGAAGATGCGCTCGGTCACGCTTTTCGGCAGGCTGTCCACCAGCCGGCGGACCTCCGAGAAGGCGTAGTCCAGATAATAATCAGGCACCGCCATGTCGCTGCGGTCGATGGGGGTTGCGGGATTGCGCCGCGCGCCGAACACCTGACCCTCGGTCATGAACCCGGCTTCCACCAGATTGTCGAGCACGGTGGAGGCGCGGGCGCGGGCGGCCGGCAGGTTGACGTGGGGGGCGTATTTGGACGGGGCCTTGAACAGGCCAGCGAGCATGGCCGCCTCGGCGAGGTTCACCTCGCTGATGGACTTGCCGAAATAATATTTCGCCGCCGCATCCGCCCCATAGGCGCCGCCGCCCAGATAGGCGCGGTCGAGATACAGCTTCAGGATCTGGCTCTTGGACAGGCGCGTTTCCAGCCACAGGGCGAGGAAGGCTTCCTTGATCTTGCGCTCGATGGTGCGTTCGTTGGTGAGGAAGAGGTTCTTGGCGAGCTGCTGGCTGAGGGACGATCCGCCCTGCCGCACGCCGCCGGCCCGCGCATTGGTCACCACCGCGCGCAACGTGCCGGCCACGTCGATGCCGAAATGCTCGTAGAAGCGCCGGTCCTCGGTGGCGAGCACGGCTTTCAGCATGTAGTCCGGGAAGTCTTCCAGCGGCACGGTATCGTTCTGGCGTACGCCGCGCTCGCCCACCACGTTGCCGTAGCGGTCGAGGAAGGTGACGGCCAGTTCCGTGCGCTTCAGCCAGTCGTCCGAGGTCTCGCGGAACGCCGGCAGGGCGAGCGCGAGCAGGGCGATGAAGCCGAAGGTGCCTCCAGCCACGCATTGCGCAGCTTGTTCCGGGCCGGGGGTTTCTCGCTCTCGCTCACGTCTGCGCGCTCGCCTTCCCGCCCCGCAGGGACAGTCCGGTAATTTGTGTCCTCGCAGAGGTCGCCGCCGGCTTGTGGCTCCGCAGCGCTCCGCAGCCCTTCAATGCCGGCCGCGTTGTGACGCGGCGGCAAGGCGCCCCCGTTTCTGTCTATAGCGTGTGACGGCTGGCGCGGCGAGTCACGCGGCCCCTTGCGCTCCCCGGTCAGGCGATTACGAAGGCGTCATGGTTGATATCCCGTTCTGGCGCCGCAAGGCGCTCACCGACATGACGCCGCAGGAATGGGAAAGCCTGTGCGACGGCTGCGGCCGCTGCTGCCTCGTCAAGCTGGAGGACGAGGATACAGGAGAAATCGCCTATACGGATGTGGCCTGCCGCCTTCTGGATGCAGGATCCTGCCGGTGCAGCGACTATCCCAACCGGCAGGCCCATGTGCCGGACTGCGTGCGGCTGACCCCGGAAGTGGTGCTGGAGATCGGCTGGCTGCCGCCCACCTGCGGCTACCGGCTGGTGTCGGAAGGCAAGGACCTGCCGTCCTGGCATCCTCTGGTCTCCGGCACCCCGGACTCCGTTCACGAAGCCGGCATTTCCGTGCGCGGCCGCGTGTCAGGGCTGGAGACGCAGTTCGGCCTGTTCGAGATCGTGGAGCATATCGTCTCCTGGCCGCTGCGCTGGCCGCGCAGGCGCCCGGCGCCGGCGCGCCGCTGACGCCCGCGCGCCCGGAGCGTCAGGCGCTTTTCGCCATCCGCGCGGCCATATAGGCCCGGAAGCCGCCGAAGGCCGTGATGTCCTCGCAGCCGTCCGTGCCTGCGGCCTCCGCAAGGAAGCCCTGCACCTCGCTCCCGTCCGCCAGCGTCACGCGGCCGAAGCCGAGCGGGGAGGGAATGCGGCCGAGCAGCCGGGCGATGCCCTCCAGCGGCAGGGACCACACTTCGCCGGCAACAGAGGCCCCGCCGGTGGACACCCGCACCACGGCGGGCCGGGGCACGCTGCCCTTCAGCAACGCCATGCGGTAGAGCGGCGCGGTGGTGACGGGGCCGACCGGGCGGGCGCCCAGTTCCAGCAGTTCGCCGTTCAGCGCCATGCCGGACAGGTGCGCACCGAACACGCAAAGGTCCATGCGTCCCGCCTCCCGCAGCGGCGGCAAGGCGGGCAGGGTGG
>NCCY01000394.1 GCA_002279855.1 Rhizobiales bacterium 12-68-15 | reverse complement strand
GGGAGGCGCCCGGCTTCCTGCTGCTGGACGAACCCACCGCCAGCCTGGACCTTGCCCATCAATTGCTGGTGCTGGAGGTGGCGCGCGCCCATGCGGTCGCCGGCGGCGGGGTGCTCGCCATCCTGCACGACCTCAACCTTGCCGCCATGTGCGCGGACGAACTGGTGGTGCTGAAGGCCGGCCGCATCCTCGCCGCCGGCCCGCCCGCCGAGGTCATGACCTCCGACTTGCTGCGCGACGCGTTCGGCGTGCGGGCGCAGGTGAATGCGGTGCCCGCCGGCCCGTTCGTGCTGCCCCAGACGGTGCTGCCCGACCGCGCCTGAGGCGATGCGGGCCTGAAATTCACCCGCGCGCCGCGATCAGCGCCACCGGCCCGCCGCCGTCCGGCCCCTGATGCTCGGCCCCGCCCGAGACATAGATCTCGGTGTGCCCCACCAGTCCCGCCAGCGCGCCGGCGACGAAGGCGCGGGCGTGGCGGGTGGAGGAGATGTCGCTGTCATCCAGCATGGTGTGGCGCCGCCCGCGAATGGTGCCGGAGCGGCTCGCTTCCGCCTTGCCCAGCACGATCAGCCCGTCCCCCGGCGCGGTGCCGAGCCGCCCCATGGCGGCGGCGACCGGCGCAAGGTCGATGGCATCCGCCATCACCCCATGGTCGATGGCGAGCGGGCCGGACCAGTCCGCCGACATGCCCAGCACCACCACTTCATGGCCCATCAGCTCGATGCCGCTGGAGCAGCTGGCCCGCGCCGACCAGAGCGACAGGTCCGTGCCAATGGCGGCCTCGGTCACCGCTTCCGCCGCGATCTCGCCCAGCGCCACGCCGATGCCCAGTGCGCTCGCCCCCCGCGACAGGCCCATGGACCTCAGCGTGTCCACCGTGGCGCAGGTTTCGCCGCGCGCTCCCGCCTCCGCCACGCGGGCGGCGGTGAGAAGGGGGCATTTCACCTGGACGAAATGCACGTCCTCCGCCCGGTGGATGCCGGCCGAGGCCATGGCCTCGCGTACCGCCTGCGCCACCTGCGCGGCCTGTGCGGGCCGGCCCATCTCCTCCGGCCGCAGCGCAGCGGTATGGGCGCGGCCGATGGCGAGCGCGGGGCCGGGCGCGCCCTCCCCCTCCTGCCGCTCGAACACCACCCAGTGGGGCGCCATGCCGCCTTCCGTGCCGCCGGACATGACGAGGCAGACCGCATCCGCCGCCGCCCCGAGATGGGCGCGCAGCATGTGAGTGAGCGACTGCACCGCAAAGCCGCGCGAGAAATCGTTCACGCAGCCATTGCCCTCGGTCTTGCCGAAGATGGCGAGAATGCCGGCGGGAGACAGCGTG
>NCCY01000157.1 GCA_002279855.1 Rhizobiales bacterium 12-68-15 | reverse complement strand
CTCACCTCCCGCGATCTCATCATCGCGATCGGGCAGCGCGGCTTCCGCGTGCCCCCGCTGGAACGCAGCGATCTGGCGGACATCACCCATGTGCGCGCCACGCTGGAAACCGAGGCGCTGCGCCTCTCGCTGGAAAAAGGCGGGGATGCCTGGGAAGCCGCCATCCTCGCCGACCTCCACCAGCTGAAGCGCTATGTGGAGCGGCACGGCAGCGCGTTCGGCGAGGGAACGGAAGAGTTCGACCGGCTGCACAAGGCCTTCCACTCCCGCATCGTCGGCGCCTCCGGCTCGGTCCGGCTGACGCAGGCTATCTCCGGGCTCTACGACCAGGCCTATCGCTACCGGCGGATCATGATGAAGCGGTTCAGCGATCCCGACCGCTTCAACGCCTCCCACGAACACCTCGCCCGCCGGGTGCTGGAGCGGGAGTTCGGGCCGGCGCGGGACGCCCTCGTCGCCCACATCCATTCGACCCTGCGCTACATTTATCCCGAGGCGGAGTCTTCATGAACCCTGTTGCGGCGACGCCCGCCCCCCGCCCGCTGTATCAGTTCCGCAATGCCGGACTGTCCCTCGGCGGAAAGCTGATCCTCGACGACATCGCCATCGACATCCGCAAGGGGGAGATCGTGTGCATCGTCGGCGCCTCGGGATGCGGCAAGACCACGCTCCTGCGGCTGGCCGGCGGCCTGTTCCGGCCATCCACCGGCAGCGTCCTGTTCGAGGGCACGCCCATGACCGCCCCCCGGCAGGACGTGGCCATCGTGTTCCAGGATTATGGCCGCGCCCTGCTGCCGTGGCGCACCGCCACCGGCAATGTCTCGCTGGCACTGGAGGCGGCGAAGGTGCCCGCCCGCGATCGCGGCCCGCGCATCGCCGCGTGCCTCGCCAAGGTGGGCCTTGGCGGCCATGCCGACAAATATCCCACCCAGATGTCCGGCGGCATGCAGCAGCGCCTCCAGATCGCCCGCTGCCTCGCGCAGGACCCGCAGGCCCTGCTCATGGACGAGCCGTTCGGCGCGCTTGATGCCATGACGCGCCAGTCGCTCCAGGACGAGGTTCTGGCGCTCCATGCGGAGACCGCCGCCACCATCGTCTTCGTCACCCATGATCTGGAGGAGGCGATCTATCTCGGCGACCGGGTGGTGGGTCTTCTGCCCCATCCGGGCCGGGTGGGCATCGACATCGACATCAGGCTGCCGCGCCCGCGCAATCAGCTTGCCACCCGCGAGGACCCGGAATTCCTCCGCCTGCGCCGGGTGCTGTTCGATTTCATCGAAACCTCGGAGGGCCATCGCACATGACCCGCCGCGACCGGCTCAAAGGCCTGATCCTGCCGGCGGTCCTCGTGCTGGGCATGGAAACGTGGCTGCGGCTGTTCCCGTTCGCCAGCGATTCCGTCGCGCCGCCATCCGCCGCCTTGCTGGCCCTGATCCGGGGCCTGCTCGACGGGACGGTGCTCACCGCGACGGTGCAGACGCTCATCGGCGCGGTCAGCGGCCTGTGCATCGGCGTGGCCATCGGGCTGGTGCTGGGCATCGTCATGGGGCTCCTGAGCTGGCTCGACCGGCTGATGGAAGTGACGGTGGAATCCGTCCGCCCGATTCCCTCTGTGGCGCTGCTGCCCATCGCGCTGATGGTGTTCGGCTTCGGCTATGCCATGGAATTGTCCATCGTCGCCAAGACCTGCCTGTTCACCACGCTGATCTTCACCCGCGCCGCCGTGCAGGGTGTGGAGCCGCGCCTGCTGGAAGTGGCGCGCGCCCTGCGGCTGTCGCGCATTGCCAGCGTCACCAAGATCGTCCTGCCAGCGGCCCTGCCGCAGATCTTCGTCGCCTTCCGCCTCGCCGCCGGCTCGGCGCTGATCGTGGCGGTGACGGTGGAGATCACCCTGAACCCGCAGGGGCTCGGCTACGCCATGATGACGGCGCAGCAGGCGCTCCGGCCCGATCTGATGCTCGGCTATCTGCTGTGGATCGGGATCGTCGGCTATGGCTGGAACGCCCGCGGCGGGGCTCGTCGGGGTGTGGCAGCTGGTGGCCAATGCCCAGCTTGTCTCGCCCATCTTCCTGCCCGGACCGGACAAGGCGTGGGCCGCGCTCGTCAACGGGTTCGCCCATCGCGGCCTCGGCGACAAGCTGCTCGGCACGCTGCGGCACATGACGTTCGGCTGGCTGGCGGCGTGCGTCGCGGCGGTGGTGATCGGCTCGCTCATCGGCACGTCCCGGCGGGCCCGGCTCTATGTGGCGCCGTCGCTGGAATTCCTGCGCCCGCTGCCGGTGTCCGCCATCATCCCGGTGGCGATCGCGCTCTATGGCCTCAGCGAGAGCATGGCGATCTTCGTGATCGCGTTCGGCACGCTCTGGCCCATGCTGCTCTCCACCGTCCAGGGCTATGCCAGCGTCCAGCCGCGCCTGCTGGAAGTGGCGCAGGCGCTGAACCTGTCGCGCCTCAAGACCATCATGACCATCTCGCTGCCCTCGGCCCTGCCGGAAATCCTCGCCGGCATGCGGGTCAGCCTCACGGTGGCGCTCATCCTGTCGGTGGTGTGCGAGATCGTCGCCGGGCTGGATGGTCTCGGCCAGTGGCTTCTGGTGTCCGCCCGCATGTTCCGCTCGCCGGACCTGTTCGCCGGCGTGATCCTGCTGGGGATGATCGGCTATCTCGCCGCCGCCCTCATCGCCGAGGTGGAGCGCCGGCTTCTGGCGTGGCGTCCGGCGCGGTGATCCCCCGCTGAGACGTCCCCGCCGGCCGGTGGCGCGGCGGGGCTTTGAATGCGCCGGTCACGCGGCCTTGCGCGTCTCCGGCTGCGCGTGCCGCTCCTCTTCCGCCCGCCGTTCCATGGCGTAGCGCACCAGCGCCGCAAAGCGGTAGAGGCCGTGCACGAACTTGCCGTAGGGCATGGTCAGGAAGAAGCCGAACACGAAGCCGAGATGCAGCGCCAGCATGGTGCCCATGGCCGGCGTCGCGCGCAGCACCAGCAAGGCGAGCCCGGTGAGCGAGGTGAAGAACAGCATGGCGAGGAAGGCCACATCCATGCCGTGCCGGCCGGTGTCCATCATCATGGGATCGCGCTCCGACTTCGCCAGCAGCAGGCCGGCCGGCCCGACCAGCAGGCCGATGCCGCCGAGCGTGCCGAGCACCACGGGCAGGTCCCACCACGGATAGGGCGCGGCGCGGCCGAGGAGATAGGCATAGAGGGTGGCCACCGAGGTCGCGGCGAAGCACAGCATGAAGCCATAGAAAGTCATGTGGTGGAACATGCGGCGGCGGTCCTTCGGCCGCTCGTCCGCATTCATGCAGCCCACCCCGCCGCCATCGAGATAGCGCAGCTGGCCGGCATCCTTCATGGCCTGCCACAGCGACATGCCGTCTGGAAGCTGCGGGCCGTTCACCGCCATCTCCCGCCAGAAGGCGCGCAGCCCCATGAACAGCGCCAGAAGCGCATAGAGGAAGGCGCCGCCGAACAGCGCGATCATCGCGTCATGGGGCATGATGCGGTAGAAGGCGCCCTCCCCCAGATGGGTGCCGAACATCACCGCCGGATCGTTGAAGGCCATGAAGCCGGCCATGAACAGGCCCACCGACAGCACCGCCGCGAACGTCACCGCAAGGCCGTTGCGCCGGAACAGCCCCGAAAGGGCGCGGGGCCAGGCATAATCGGCATAGGAATCGTTGCGCACGGTGGCGAGCGTGCGGGGCACGTTCACATTGAATTCGTGCGGCGGGGAGAACTGGCAGTCATAATAGCAGGCGCCGCAGGAATGGCAGAGATTGGCGAGGTAGTTGAGATCGCCGTCGGTGAAGGCCCGGCGCATTTCCATGGCCGGGAAGACCGCGCACAGGCCCTCGCAATAGCGGCAGGAGTTGCAGACGGTCATGAGGCGGTCGGCCTCTTGCAGCGCTTCGGAACGATGGGACATGTCAGGCGGTCCTCGGATCGGTTGATGCCTTGCATGCAAGCGAATACGATCGTATCCGCACAGGGCAGAACGGGAGGGCGAAGGAATGGACGGAACGCGCACGATGCCGGGCACCACGGCCCCGCAGGCCGACGTTCCGCGCGCGCAATGGGTTTATGAGAGCCTGCGCGAGGGCATCCGCACCGGCACCTGGCGGCGCGGCGACCGGCTGCGCGAGGAGATGGTGGCCCGCACACTCGGCGTCAGCCGGACGCCCGTGCGCGAAGCCTTCTCGCGCCTTCAGGCACGCGGCCTGCTGGAAGTGACCGCCAGCGGCCTCGTGGTGGCGACCATTTCCCGGCCGCAGACGCTGGAACTCTATGCCATGCGCGAGGTGCTGGAGGGCTCCGCCGCGCGCTTCGCCGCCCAGCATGCCGCCCCCGGCGAGATCGACAGCCTGCGCCAGCTCAATGGCGCCTTCGCCGCCGCCGGCGACGACCCGGCCCGTCTCGCGCACCTCAACCGCCAGTTCCACGGCGCCATCCTCGATGCCGCCCGCAACCGCTATCTGGAGCGGATGCTGGAGGATCTCAGCGACGCGCTGGCGCTGCTGCCCGGCACCACGTTCGAGCTTCCCGAGCGCCGGCCGCTCGCCGTCGCCGAGCACGCCGCCATCGTGGAAGCCATGGAGCGGCGTGATGCGGACGCGGCGGAGCAGGCGGCGCGCGCCCATATCCGCGCCGCGCAGGCCGCGCGGCTCGACCTGATGCAGCGGCCGGGCTGAGTGCGGATCAGTTGCGGGCACGGCGCGCGGCCCCCTCGCCCGCCGTCTTGCCGAACACGCTGCCGATGGTCATGCCGATGCCGGCCGCATAGCCGCGCCCCAGCACATTGCCGGACATGATCTCGCCCGCCGCGAACATGTTGGCGGCCGGGCGCCCGTCCGCCATCAGCATGCGCGCCTCTTTGGTCACCTTGACGCCGAGATAGGTGAAGGTGATGCCGGGCCGGACCGGATAGGCATAATAGGGCGCTGTATCGATAGGGCGTGCCCAGTGGGATTTGGGCGGTGTCAGCCCCTCGGTCCGGCAATCGTCCAGCACGGTGTGGTCGAACGATCCGCCCGGCACGATGGCGCCGTTGAAGCCGTCCAGCGTCGCGCGGAAGCGCTGCGGATCGAGCCCCAGCGCCTCGGCCAGCCCCTCCGGCGTGTCCGACCGGATCGGCGGATAGAGCGAGGGCATGAAGGAGGTGAGGGATTTGGAATCGAAGACGATATAGGCGATCTGGTCGGGCTGGTGCGCCACCAGCCGGCCCCAGATGGCATAGCGCTTCGGCCAGAAATCCTCGCCCTCGTCATAGAAGCGCTCGGCCAGCTTGTTCACCACCATGCCGAACACCACGCAGTCGAGCCGGGTGATGATGCCGCCGTCGAAGCGCGGCGCACGGGCATCGATGGCGACCGCGTGGCACTGGGTGGGATCGCCCACCTCCTGCACGCCATTGTCCAGCAGCATGCGCAGCAGCGTGCCGCGATTGTAGGGGGTGCCCCGGATCAGGAAGTTTTCCGCCGGCGGGCCCCAATATTCCTTCAGCCATTCGATATTGGCCTCGAAGCCGCCCGCCGCCGCCACCAGCGCGCCGGCCCGCACCGCCTCGGTGCGCCCGCCCTCGCGCCGCACCTGCGCGGACAGGAAATGGCCGTCCTCGATATCGAGCCCGACCACCTCGGCATCATATTCGATCTCCACCCCCAGCCGTTCGGCGGTCTGGTAGAGCGCGTTCAGCATGGCGCGGCCGCCGCCGAGGAAGAAGGAATTGGTGCGCCCGAGGCTGAGCGTGCCGCCCAGCGACGGCTGGAAGCGCACGCCCTGCTCCGCGATCCAGCCCAGCATGGGCTTGGACTTGGCGATCATGTAGCGCGCCAGTTCCTCGTCCGTGTGGCCCTGCGTCACCCGCTTCAGGTCGTCCCAGAACTCGTCCTCGGTATAGGGACCGGTCAGCGTGTCCGTCGCGGTGTCGTGGGCGCAGCGCATGTTGCGGGTGTGGCGCGTGTTGCCGCCGCGATAGAAACGCGGCGCCGCCTCCAGCACCTTGACGCTGGCTCCTTCCCGCCGCGCCGCGATCGCCGCGCACAGGGCGGCATTTCCGCCCCCCACCACCAGCACGTCATGCCGCTGCCCGGCCCTGTTCATTTCCATGCTCGCCCCTCTGGGGTTCCTTCGCACACCATTGTATGCAACCGAATGTAGACGCATTCTAACGACCAGAATTGCCTTCGCGTCAAGATGCCTGCGTCCGGGACCGCGCTTTCAGCCGCCGACCCGCACCCGCAGGCCGCAGCGCGGGATCACGGCGCCAGCGGCGGCAGGTGGAGGGCGACGGTCTCGCCGCCACTTCCCTCCACGGCCGGATAGAGCGCCCGCACCAGCGGGTCATGGCCCGGCACCACCCGGTCGTCCCGCCCCGCGAGGCGCCGCGCCAGCGCCCAGCCGGCGGCCATCTCGCCCAGGTTGAATACGATGGGAAACGGCAGGCCGCTTTCCATGTTGGCGTAGAAGTGGCTGGCATCGCTGGCGAGCACAAGCGGCCCGCGCGCGGTGTCCACGCGCACCATCTGGAGGCCGTCCGTGTGGCCGCCCACATGATGCACGCTCACGCCCGGCGCCACCTGCCCGTCGCCGGAATGGAACTGCACCCGCCCCGCATAGAGCGCGCGCACCATGCGCACCACGTCCTCCACGTCGAAGGCGTGCCGGAGGCAGCCGACGCACATGTGTCGCCCGGTGGCGAACCCCATCTCCCGCTCCTGAAGGTGGAAGGTGGCGTTCGGGAACAGGTCGAGATTGCCGGCATGGTCGTAATGGAGGTGGGTGATGACCACGTCCGCCACCGCCGCCGGATCGCATCCCATGCCGGCGAGGGCCACTTCCACGGGGCGCAGGATGCGCCGGCCCCGCTCCGGCGTGCCCACGACGCGAAAGCCGGTATCCACCACGATGGTGCGGGCGCCGGAGCGCAGCAGCCAGACATAGAAATCCAGCGGCATGGGCGCGTCGTGCGGATCGCCGGCGGCGATGAAATTCATGCCCCGCACACGCTGCTGGTCGCCGTAGCGCAGCGCATAGACCTCCCACTCCATCGCCTCTCCTCCCGGGGCTTGGGTCCTGCGGTGTCCCCCGCTTGCCAGCCCTCCGGCTGTGTGTATATGCTCCAATCACAAAAAAGAATAGTCGTTCTGTTAAGCAGAACAGGGAGGACTTGCCATGCACCCCGACCGGGCGCCGCCGATCGCCGGCGATGCGGAGGACCACGTTGCCTCTGTGCTCGCACGCCTGCCCCATCTGCTGGATTCCGATCCGCGCCTGGTGGCGCGCGGCCGCTTCCTGAGCGCGGACTGCCTGATCGGCACGCAGGCGCAGGCGGTGCACCTGCGCATCGTCGAGGGCCGCATCGTGGGGCTGGAGACCGGCCCGCGCCTGATGGCGAGCTGGCACTTCGCCTATCGCGCGACGCCCGAGGCGTGGACCGCATTCTGGCAGCCGCTGCCGAAGCCCGGCTGGCACGACCTGCTCGCCCTCACCAAGCGCGGCGCCGCGCGGCTGGAGGGGCAGCTCCACCCCTTCATCGCCAACCTGCAATATTTCAAGGACCTGCTGGCCCTCCCGCGCGGGGAGGCCCGGCCATGAGCGCGGTCATCGAACCCATCCTCGGCCGCTATCTCCGCTGCGAGATCGAGGGCCGCCCGCACCGCATCTATTTCGAGGAAGCGGGCGCCGGCATCCCGCTCGTCTGCCTGCACACCGCAGGCTCCGACGCGCGCCAGTGGCGCCACCTGCTGGTGGACGAACAAATCACGCAGCAGTTCCGCGTCATCGCCTTCGATCTGCCGTTCCACGGCAAGTCCAACCCGCCGGAGGACTGGGAAGGCGACGAATACCGCCTGACCACGAAGACCTACACCGCCACCATCCGCGCGGTCTGCGCGGCGCTGGGCCTTGACCGTCCGGTGGTGATGGGCTGCTCCATCGGCGGGCGCATCGTCCTCAACCTCGCCATCGACCATGCGGCGGAATTCTCCGCCCTCATCGGGCTGGAGGCGGCGGACTTCCAGCAGCCCTGGTACGACACCACCTGGCTCAACCGCCCCGACGTGCATGGCGGCGAGGCCTGCGCCGCGCTCGTCTCCGGCCTGATGTCGCCCGACGTGCCCCCGGCCCGGCGGCAGGAAACGCTCTGGCACTACAAGCAGAGCGGCCCCGGCGTGTTCAAGGGCGACCTGTATTTCTACCGGGTGGACGGGGCGCTTCACCAGAAAACACCAACGGGAGGATGAAGATGAAGACCAGAACCGGGCTGGCCGCCGTCGTGGCCGGGATGCTCGCGACCGCCGCGCCGGGTATCGCCACCGCCGCCGATGACGTGATCCGCATCGGCATCCTCAACGACCAGTCGGGCGTGTTCGCCGACAATGGCGGGCAGGGCTCGGTCGCCGCCGCGCGCCTCGCGGCGGAGGATTTCGGCAATACCGTCAACGGCATGCGCATCGAGATCGTTAATGCGGACCACCAGAACAAGGCCGACATCGCCTCGGCCACGGCCCGCAAGTGGTTCGATTCCGAAGGCGTGGACCTGATCGCGGACGGCGCGGCCTCCTCGGCCGGCTTCGCGATCCTGGAAGCCGCGAAGGAGCGCAAGAAGATCTTCATCGTGAACGGCCCGGCCTCGTCCGACTTCACCGGCAAGGCCTGCTCGCCCTACAGCTTCCACTTCACCTACGACACCTACGCCCTCGCCAAGATCACCAGCCAGGCCATCACGCAGGCGGGCGGCAACAGCTGGTACTTCATCACGGCCGACTATGCCTTCGGCCATGCCCTCCAGCGCGACGCGACCAAGTTCATCGAGGCGGCGGGCGGCAAGGTGCTGGGTCAGGCGGCCCATCCGCTCGGCACCAACGACTTCTCCTCCTTCCTGCTGCAGGCGCAGTCCTCCAAGGCCAAGGTGGTCGGCCTCGCCACCTCCGGGCGCGACGTGCAGACCGCCATCAAGCAGGCGGGCGAGTTCGGCATCGTGGAAAGCGGCCAGCAGCTTGCCGGCCTGCTCGTCTTCATCACCGACGTGAAGGCGCTGGGCGTGAAGGCCGCGCAGGGCCTGAAGGTCACCACCTCCTTCTACTGGGACCTCACCGACGACACCCGACCCGCGCCTGGACCAAGCGCTTCATGGCGCAGACCGGCGGCAAGGTGCCGAGCATGATCCATGCCGGCGTCTATTCCGGCGTGAAGCATTATCTCGAAGCGGTGAAAGCGCTGGGCAGCAAGGACAGCGTCAAGGTCGCGGAGAAGATGCACGAGATGAAGGTGAATGACATGTACAACAAGGACGTCACCATCCGCCCCGATGGCCGCGTGCTTCACGACATGTACTTGATGCAGGTGAAGACGCCCGCCGAGTCCAAATACGAGTTCGACTTCTACAAGACCGTCCAGCGCTTCCCCGGCACGGACTCGTTCCGCCCGCTGAGCGAAAGCGAGTGCCCGCTCGTCAAGCGCTGATCCGCACAACCCGGCCCGCGCAAGCGGGCCGGCTCCCCGAGAGGACCCCATGACCGCCCTGCCATTCTTCGTTGCGAACCGGCCTGTCCAGGGGACAGGCCCGACCTTCGTGTCCACCAATCCGGCGACCGGAGCGGCGAATTACGAGGTCAGCGCCGCCTCCGCCGCCGATGTGGATGCCGCCGTCACCGCCGCGCGCGACGCGGTGCGCTCCGCGCGCTGGCGCAACCTGCGCCCCCATGAGCGGGCACGCATCATCGCCCGCATCGCCGACGGCATGGAGGCGCATGCCCAGGAACTGGCCGACATCCAGATGCGCGAGAACGGCAAGGTCATGGCCGAATGCCGCACGCAGGTGTCGAGCGCCATCGCCACCTACCGCTATTTCGCCGCCGTATGCGAGACGCTGGGCTCGGACGTGACGCCCTCGCGCGGCGACTATGTCTCCATGACCGTCCACGAGCCCGTGGGCGTGGTGGCCGCCATCACGCCGTGGAACTCGCCGCTCACCATGGAAGCCCAGAAGGTGGCGCCCGCGCTCGCGGCCGGCAACGCCATCATCGTCAAGCCTTCGGAAGTGACCCCCACCGCCGCCATCCTCGTCGCGCGCATCGCCGCCGAGGCGGGCCTGCCGGCGGGCATCCTCAATGTGGTGACCGGGCTTGGCACCGATACCGGCGTCGCGCTGGTGCGCCATCCCGGCGTGCGCATGGTGTCGTTCACCGGCGGCACCGAGACCGGCCGCGCCATCGGCCGCATCTGCGCCGACCGCCTGATCCCCGCCGCCCTCGAACTTGGCGGCAAGTCACCCAACATCGTGTTCGAGGATGCGGATCTCGATGCCGCCGTGACCGGCGTCATCGGCGGCATCTTCGAGGGCTCGGGACAGTCCTGTGTCGCCGGCTCGCGCCTGTTCGTGCAGCGCTCGGTCTATGCCGAGTTCGTCGCGCGTCTGAAGACCGCCACCGAAGCCCTCGGCGTCGGCCTGCCCACGCAGGCCGGCGTGAAGATGGGGCCGCTCGCCTCCTTCCCCCATCGCGACCGCGTGGAGCGCATGGTGGAGGACGCGCGCAAGGAGGGGGGCGACATCATCGCCGGCGGCACCCGCCCCGGCGCGCCCGAGCTTGCAGACGGCGCCTTCTACATGCCGACCCTGATCGCCGGCCTCACCAATGCGTCGGGCGCGGCGCGGCAGGAAATCTTCGGCCCGGTCCTCGTCCTGCTGTCCTTCGATGACGAGGCGGACGTGGTCGCGCAGGCCAATGACACGGTCTACGGCCTCGCCTGTGGCATCTGGACGGCGGACTACCGCCGCGCCTGGCGCGTGGCGCGCGCCATCGAGGCCGGCACGGTGTGGATCAACACCTACAAGCAACTCTCCATCGCGACCCCGTTCGGCGGATTCAAGGAGAGCGGCATCGGCCGCGAGAAGGGCATCAGCGGCGTGCGACTCTATCAGCAGTCCAAGGGCATCTACTGGGACATGGGGCCACTCGTGCCCCCCTTCATGGACACGGAAGACGCGATGAAAGGCGGATCGAAATGAGCGGCGCAATCGGCTTCATCGGGCTCGGCGTCATGGGCGAGCCCATGTGCCGCAACCTCGCGCAGAAGAGCGGGCGGCCCGTCATCGGCTTCGACCGGGCGGA
>NCCY01000156.1 GCA_002279855.1 Rhizobiales bacterium 12-68-15 | reverse complement strand
GCGTCCAGTTCGACCAGCGCGGAGGCCCAGTCCAGCGTCTCCGCCACGCCCGGCACCTTGAACAGGTCTTCCTGCCGCAGCGCCTGCACGAAGGCCACGATCTGCGCCGAAAGGCGGGCCGGCACATCCGGAAGCCGGGCGCGCAGGATGGCGAGTTCGCGTTCGGCGCTCGGATAATCCACCCAGTGATACAGACAGCGCCGCTTCAGCGCGTCGTGGATTTCCCGCGTGCGGTTGGAGGTGAGGACGATGATCGGTGGCGCCGGCGCCTTCACCGTTCCAAGCTCGGGAATGGTGATCTGGAAATCCGACAGCACTTCCAGCAGGAACGCCTCGAAGGCCTCGTCGGTGCGGTCCAGTTCGTCCACCAGCAGAACCGGCGGCCCCTCCGGCTGCGGCTCCAGCGCCTGAAGCAAGGGACGGCGCAGCAAATGGCGCTCCGAGAAGATGTCTGCGGTGATGGCCTGGCGGTCGCGCTCGCCCGCAGCTTCCGCGAGGCGGATGGCGATCATCTGCGCCGCATAATTCCATTCATAGGCGGCAGCGGCGAGATCGAGGCCTTCATAGCATTGCAGGCGGATCAGCCGCCGCCCCAGCGCGCTGGCGAGCGTGCGCGCCACCTCGGTCTTGCCCACGCCCGCCTCGCCTTCCAGCAGCAGCGGCCGCCCCATCCGCAGGGCGAGATGGATGACGGTAGAGAGCGCGCGGTCGGGCACATAGCCTCCCGCCCGCATCAGCGTCGCCGTGTCGTCGATGGTCCGGGGCAAGGAACGCGGCATGGGGGGACCTGGGCAAGAGTGCAAAGCGTGCGGATCGGCCGTTCGGGTGCCGAGTGCCGGCAGCAGCCCCTCGGGATGGCCCCATACTCTGAGCGGGAATGGCCCCGGTATCAACACTCGGCAGCACGGGCTCAGCTTGAGAATAGGGCTCGTCAGGCTTTCCTGCCGGGCTCGGTGTCGCCGGTGTCCGTGCTTCCCCATCGGCGCGTCACCTCGCGCGTGCGCACCCAGCCCCGGAAATAGGATGCGAAATTCAGGAAGTAGGCGAACATGGAATGCCGCGGCTCAAAGAAGCTGATGGCCATGGCGAGAAGTGCCGTCGCGATGAAGACCGGCAGATGAATCCCCGCCGCAGGGCCAAAGGCGCGCATGTCCGCAGGGCTTTCCAGATAGCGGATGGCGATCACCAGACAGGCGAGCGTTATCATGTTGAGGGAATAGACCACGACCGCAGGCTGGAACTCGCCATAGCGCCCCACGAGCCCCGACGAGAAGGGCACCATGGTCACGAAGAACATGTAGGCGAGCCAAAGATTGAGCACAGTGCCCGTCAGGTGCTCGCGGCGCGGACGGCGGGCGATGGAGGCCCGCCAGAGATTGGCGAGCACGAAGAAACTCAGCACATAGATCGCGATCTGGCGCCAGAGCGAGACGAGATGGGCGGTGAGCGCATCCGCACTGTCCAGGCTGAAGCCGAGCGGCACCCGCACATCCAGCACAAGCAGCGTCATCGCGAAGGCGAAAATGCCGTCGTTCAGGGCGTCGATGCGCCCCTTGGGAAAACGGTCGATCGGGGTGCGGGATTTCATCGGGCCGCGTGGCATGGAACCCCCGAGGCGGAAACCGGCAAGGTGGGCGGGGCCTTCCCGTGCAAGGAGAAACCCGGGAAAACATGCCGGATGCCCGAAGGCACCCGGCATGGGAATGGCTTACTTCCAGCGGACTTCGACAATCTCGAAGGAGCGCGCGCCCTTGGGCGTCATCACTTCCACCGATGAGCCCTTCTTCTTGCCGATCAGGGCACGGGCCACCGGCGAGGAGATGGAGATGCGTCCGGCCTTGGCATCCGCCTCGCTGTCGCCAACGATCTGCCAGACCTTCTCCTCTTCCGTGTCCTCATCGACGAGCGTGACCGTGGCGCCGAATTTCACGACGTCCCCGGACAGCTTGCTCACGTCGATGACCTCGGCGCGCGAGAGCTTGTCTTCAAGCTCTGCAATGCGGCCTTCGTTCAGGGACTGCAATTCCTTGGCGGCGTGATATTCCGCATTTTCGGACAGGTCGCCATGGGCGCGGGCCTCGGAAATCGCGGTGATGATGCGAGGACGCTCCACCTGCTGACGATGGCGCAACTCGTTCACAAGGGCGACGTGGCCGCCCTCGGTCATGGGAACTTTCTCCATGGGTCCGTCCTGAGACCTCCTGATACCAAAACGGCCCGGCCAACGCCGAAGCCGTGTGGGTTTGGCCCGGCGCCTGTAAGGGCATGGGCTATTCCGGACTCGCCTCCCGCCACCGGCGGCGTCGGCAAGCCGGCGTCATACTCAAACCGTAAACGCGGGACGGTCACCGTCTCCGATTACGGCGCGGACCGCAAATGCGGAATGGCCGCGCGCCCGGCGGATGCCGGGCGCATACGGCCGACCCGTCTCACCTCGGGGTAAGAACGCTAATTCGCTCCCGAGGATCCACCGGCGCCGAAATAGCTCTGCAGCGCGCGCACCTTGAGATCGCCGCCCACATAGGCCTTGACCCCCTGCGCCGCTGCGACGGCTCCTGACAGCGTGGTGTAATATGGCACTTTGTGCAAGAGGGCCGCGCGGCGCAACGAGCGGCTGTCGAGCAGGGCCTGAGAACCCTCGGTGGTGTTGAACACCAGCTGGACCTCGCCATTCTTGATGGCATCCACAATGTGCGGGCGACCTTCCAGCACCTTGTTGATCTTGCCGGCCACGATGCCGTTCTCTTCCAGATAGCGCTGGGTGCCGGAGGTGGCGATCACCCGGAAGCCGAGTTCCTGAAGCAGGCGCACGCTGGGCAGGATGCGCGGCTTGTCGCTCTCCTTCACGGAGACAAACACCGTGCCGGACTTCGGCACCTTGGTGCCGCCGCCGATCTGGCTCTTGGCGAAGGCGACGCCGTAATCCATGTCGAGGCCCATGACCTCGCCGGTGGAGCGCATTTCCGGGCCGAGAACCGTATCGACGCCAGGGAACCGGGCAAACGGGAACACCGCCTCCTTCACCGCGATGTGCCGAACGGGCTCGCGGGTCAGGTCGAAGGCGTCCAGCTTCTCGCCCGCCATCAGGCGCGCGGCGATCTTGGCGATGGGCAGCCCCACCACCTTGGCGACGAACGGCACCGTGCGCGAGGCACGGGGGTTGACCTCAAGGATGTAGATGTCGTCGTCCTTGAGGGCGAACTGGACGTTCATCAGCCCCACCACCCGCAGCGCCAGAGCGAGCGCGGTGGTTTCCTTCTCAAGCCGCGCGATCATCTCGGGCGACAGGGAGTGCGGGGGCAGCGAGCAGGCGCTGTCACCCGAATGGATGCCCGCCTCCTCAATATGCTCCATGATGCCGGCCACATGGACCCGTGTGCCGTCGCTCAGCGCATCCACGTCCACCTCAATGGCGTCCGAGAGATAGCGGTCGAACAGCAGCGGGTTCTTGCCGAGGACGGTGTTGATCTGGCCCGTCTTGTCGTTGGGATAGCGGGCCTTCACCTCCTGCGGCACGAGGCCGGGAAGGACATCCAGCAGATAATCGCCGAGCTGGCGCTCCTCGCGGATGATCTGCATGGCGCGCCCGCCGAGAACGTAGGATGGGCGGACCACCATGGGATAGCCGAGTTCGCCTGCGACCGTGCGCGCCTGCTCCACCGAATAGGCGATGCCGTTGTCGGGCTGGCGCAGCTTCAGGTCATGGATCAGGCGCTTGAAGCGGTCACGGTCTTCCGCAAGATCGATGGCGTCGGGCGAGGTGCCGAGGATCGGGATGTCCGCATCCTCCAGCGCCTTGGCCAGCTTCAGCGGCGTCTGGCCGCCGAACTGGACGATGACGCCCAGCAGCGTTCCGGCGGTCTGCTCGCGGGCGATCAGCTCCAGCACGTCCTCGGCGGTCAGGGGCTCGAAATAGAGCCGGTCCGACGTGTCGTAGTCGGTGGAGACGGTCTCCGGGTTGCAGTTGACCATGATGGCCTCGTAGCCCGCCTCTTTCAGGGCGAAGGCCGCGTGGCAGCAGCAATAGTCGAACTCGATACCCTGCCCGATCCGGTTCGGACCACCGCCAAGGATGATGGCCTTGGTGCGGTTCGAGGGCTTGGCCTCATCCGCCGGGACGCCGGCGAAGGGCGCCTCATAGGTCGAGTACATATAGGCCGTGGGCGAGGCGAACTCGGCCGCACAGGTGTCGATGCGCTTGTAGACCGGGCGAATGCCCAGCGCCTGGCGGCGACGGCGCACTTCGCCCTCGTCGAGACGGGCGAGCGTGCCAAGGCGCGAATCGGAGAAGCCCATGGCCTTGAGGCCACGGAAGGCGCCGGCGGTGGCCGGAAGCCCGAACCGCTTCACCTTGTCCTCAGTCTCCACGATGCCGCGGATCTGGGCCAGGAACCACGGATCGATCTTGCAGACCGTGTGGATGTCCGCATCGCTCATGCCGAGGCGCATGGCCTGCGCCACATAGAGCAGACGCTCCGGCGTGGGGGTGCCGAGGGCGGCGCGGATGGCATTCTTGTCGTCGCCGGAGCCGAGCCCGCCGATGTCCACGTCATCCAGGCCGCTGAGGCCGGTTTCCAGCGAACGCAGCGCCTTCTGGAGGCTTTCCTGGAAGGTGCGGCCGATGGCCATCGCCTCGCCCACCGACTTCATGGACGTGGTCAGCGTCGGGTCGGCGCCGGGGAACTTCTCGAACGCGAAGCGCGGGATCTTCGTGACCACATAATCGATGGTGGGCTCGAAGGAGGCCGGGGTGGCGCCGCCGGTGATGTCGTTCTCGATCTCGTCCAGCGTGTAGCCGACCGCAAGGCGCGCGGCGACCTTGGCGATGGGGAAGCCGGTGGCCTTGGAGGCAAGGGCCGAGGAGCGCGACACGCGCGGGTTCATCTCGATCACGATCATACGCCCGTCCTCGGGGTTGATCGCGAACTGCACGTTGGACCCGCCGGTCTCGACGCCGATCTCGCGCAGCACCGCCAGCGAGGCGTCGCGCATGATCTGGTATTCCTTGTCGGTGAGCGTCAGCGCCGGGGCGACCGTGATCGAATCGCCGGTGTGCACGCCCATCGGATCGAGATTTTCGATGGAGCAGATGATGATGCAGTTGTCCGCCTTGTCGCGGACGACCTCCATCTCATACTCCTTCCAGCCGAGGACGCTTTCCTCGATCAGGACTTCGCTGGTGGGCGAGGCGTCGATGCCGCGCTCCACGATCTCGATGAATTCCGACTTGTTGAACGCAATGCCGCCGCCGGTGCCGCCCATGGTGAAGGACGGGCGGATGATGGCCGGCAGGCCGACGATGTCGAGCGCCTCCAGCGCCTGCGGCAGCGTCTTGATCTGGCGCGAGGTGGGGGTCGAGAGGCCGATCTTGGTCATCGCCTCGCGGAACAGCTCGCGGTCCTCGGCCTTGTCGATGGCCTCGGCCGTGGCGCCGATCATCTCGACGTCGAAGCGGTCGAGTGTGCCATCCTTCTTCAGTGAGAGGGCGCAGTTCAGCGCGGTCTGGCCACCCATGGTGGGCAGCAGGGCGAAGCCGCGCGTGCGGTCACCGCGTTCCTTCTCGATGATCTTCGCGACGATCTCGGGCGTGATCGGCTCGATATAGGTCGCATCCGCCATGTCCGGATCGGTCATGATGGTCGCCGGATTGGAGTTCACCAGGACAACCCGGTATCCCTCCTCCTTCAGCGCCTTGACCGCCTGGGTCCCGGAATAGTCGAATTCGCAGGCCTGCCCGATCACGATGGGGCCGGCGCCGATGATCAGGATGGTTTCGAGGTCAGTGCGTTTCGGCATGTCTCGCAGGCGCCCGGCAGGCGCAAAAAAAGGGCCGCGGGTCACGCGCCCCTGTGGATTGGAGTCCGTCTCACGACGACTGGTGTGGCGCCGGCACGTTGAAGCTTCATCGCCCGGCGCGCTATTGGGCTTCCTTAGACCATAATTGCGCGCGACGGAAGACCGCCGTTCCGCACGCCGCTCAGGATACCCCTGCCCTCATGGCAAAGCTCGCCGTTCTTCTGGCCCGCCACCGCCCGCTTCTCGTTCAGCTCGCGACGTTCATCGCGGTCGGGCTGACGGCGGCGGTCGCGCATTTCCTCGTGCTGGGGGGACTGGTGGAGGGGGGGCTGCTCGGTCCCGTCGCCGCCTCCATGATCGGATTCGTGGTGGGGACTCTGGTCACCTACACGCTGAACAGCCGCTTCACATTCGAATCGACCCGCTCCCATGCGGGCGCCATGCCACGCTACTTCGCCGTGGCGGGGGTCGCGTTCGTGCTGAACGGCGTGCTCATGGACGTGTTCACGCACCGGCTCGGAATCTATTATCTGGCCGCCCAGTTCCTCACCAGCGCGCTGGTGCTGTGCTGGACCTTCAATTCCTACCGGCTCTGGGCCTTCGCCGAAAAGCGCCGCCGGCCCGCGGCCTGAGACGTCACGCCACCCGCGCCAGAAACGCCATGCGGTTCTGGTTGTGGCCCACATTGGGCCGCGTCCGCTCGGCGGCGAAGCCCGCCTCGCGCAG
>NCCY01000155.1 GCA_002279855.1 Rhizobiales bacterium 12-68-15 | reverse complement strand
CAGCAGGGCGAAGGCGCGCACGGGGGAGCCGGAGCCGCCCTTGAACTTCAGCGGCACGCCGAAGAACTGGAACTCGCCCTTGCCGATCAGTTCCTCCAGATTCACCAGCCACTCCCAGTGGCTCATGCCGAGGTCGCGGCACAGCCGGTGCTGGGCGAAGATGTTGTCCGTGGGCTTGTCGGTGGAGGGGCCTTCCACGCCGTGCATCCGGGAGCCGCGCGCGTGCAGCCACTTGGTGGCCTCCACGGTGAGCAGCGGGTTTTTCCAGACCGAGTCGAGGCCGGGATAGTTGCGGGCGTGGAAGCCGGTGCAGAGCAGCACGATGTGCCCGTCCACCGTCACGCCGGCCGCCTTCTCGGCCGCCTCCATGTCCTCGGCGGTGATGTCGCCGAGATCGGGAATGTGGCGCAGGTCGAAGCAGACCGCCTTGCCCATGAACATGTCGAGCGGCATCTCGTCGACCGCCGCGCCGGTGGGGTTCACATGGCGATAGGCGTCCACATGGGTGCCCACATGGTCGATCATGGCGATGAAGTTGGTCTGGAACGTCATCGCGTCGCCGGGCACGCCGAGGCCGAATTCCTTCGAGGTCTCGTGGCTGAGATGGGTGGTGATGACCGGCCGCTGAAACAGCTTGTGGGCCGGCATGTTGTCCTCGATGAGGAGGGAAAGGTCGATCACTTTGCTGGCCATGGGGCTTCTCCTTGGTGAGACGGGCTCGATGCGGGCAATCGGGTGCCGATCGCCCGTGAGGGGGCGTTCCGGGGGCGCTGCCGTCCGGTAGGTGCGTGTCGGATGCCGGCGGAGCGCTCCGCCTGGCGAAGGCCGCGCTCAGGCGGCGTGGGAGGCCTTCTTGCCGAGGAAGGCCGCCATCACCTCGGGGTCGCGGGCGAGTTCCGCGCTGGGTCCGGAACGGGCCACGCGGCCATTGGCGATGACATAGGCCGCGTCGGCGATGGCGAGGGCGTAGGAGGCGAGCTGTTCCACCAGCAGGATGGTGAGCCCCGCCTTGTTGAGGTCGGTGAGCACGCCCATGAGCTGGTGCACGATCTTCGGCGCCAGCCCCAGCGAGAGTTCGTCGATGATCAGCAGTTCCGGATCGCCCATCAGGCCGCGCGCGATGGCCAGCATCTGCTGCTCGCCGCCGGACATGGAGCCGGCCTGCTGGCCGAGGCGCTCCTTGAGGCGCGGGAACAGGTTCAGCACCCGCTCCAGCGCCGCGCGGGCCTTGGCGCCCTTCAGGCCGCCATGGACATAGGCGCCGAGGATGAGATTGTCCTCAACGCTCTGGTCGGGAAACAGCAGGCGCCCCTCGGGCACCATGACCAGCCCGCGCGCCACCTTGCGGTGGGCGGGAAGGCGGGTGGTGTCCTCGCCCTTGAAGACAACCGTGCCGCCGGACGGCCGCACCAGCCCGGAGGCGCCGCGCACGAGGGAGGACTTGCCGGCGCCGTTATTGCCGATCACCGCCACCAGCTCGCCCCGCCGCACGGAGAGGGAGATGTCGCGCACCGCCACCGCCGCGCCGTAGCGCAGTTCCAGGCTGCGGATGTCGAGGAGGATGTCGCTGCCGCTCATGCCGCCGTCTCCCTGTCCGCGCCGTCCAGCGAGGTGCCGAAATAGGCCTCGATCACCCGGGGGTCGTCCTGCACCACGGAAGGCGTGTCGCTGGCGATGACCTGCCCGTAATCCAGCACGGTCACGGTGTCGGCCACGGCCATGATGAGGTCCACGTGATGCTCGATGAGCAGCACCGAGATGCCGAGGGCCGCGATGCGCCGGATCACCGCTTCCAGATCGTCGATCTCCTGCGTGGTGAGGCCGGCGGCGGGCTCGTCCAGCAGCAGCAGGCGGGGCTTTGCGGCCAGCGCCCGCGCGATTTCGAGCCGCCGCTGGAGGCCGAAGGGCAGGAAGCGGGCGGCCTCGTTGGCATAAGCCTCCAGACCCACGAAGGCGAGCAGGCCGATGGCCACCTGTCGCGCCTGCGCCTCCTCCCGCCGCCTGCGGGGCGTGCGCAGCACCGCATCCACGACGCCATAGGTCAGCCGCCGCTGATAGCCGGCAATGACGTTCTCCAGCACGCTCATGTCACCGAACAGCTCGGTGTTCTGGAAGGTGCGGGAGAGGCCGACGCGGGCGATCTGGTGGGACCGCAGCCCGGTGAGCGCGATGCCGTCCAGCTCGCAATCACCGGACGCGGGCGTGTAGAAGCCGGAGATGGTGTTGACGAAGGTGGACTTGCCGGCGCCGTTCGGGCCGATCAGGGCATGGACCTCGCCCCCCTTCACCCGCAGCGAGGCCTCCGAGAGCGCGGTCAACCCGCCGAAGCGCACCGTCAGCCCGCGCGCCACCAGTTCCGCCGCAAGGCCCGGCTCCGCCGGCCGCAAGCTGGCTTCCGCCGGGATCGCGCCCTCCGTGGAGACGGCACGGTCCACCGGCCGCAGCCGCTTCAGCAGCAGGCCCAGCGTGCCGAGGATGCCCTTGGGCAGCGCGAACATGACGAGCAGCAGCAGCGCGCCATAGGCAAACTTCTGCCACAGCGCGAACTGCTGGAGAAATTCCGGCAGGTAGGTGAGCAGGTAGGCGCCCAGAACCGGCCCGAAGGTGGTTGCCGCCCCGCCGAGAATGACCATCAGCAGAAAGCGCACGCTGTCCGAGAAGGTGAAGATGTCGGGGGAGATGTAGGCGTTGAGGAAGGCATAGAAGGTGCCCGCAAGGCCCGCCGTCACCGAGGCCACCACGAAGGCCATGGTGCGCATGCCGGTGGCGTCGATGCCCATCGCCCGCGCCGCGATCTCGCTCTGCGACACGGCCAGCATGGCGCGCCCGAAGCGGGAGGTCTTCAGATTGTGGGTGGCCAGCGTCGCGATGAACAGGGTGGCCGCAAGCACGCCGTAGAAGGCAAAGCCCGACAGCCGCCAGCCGAACACGTTGGGCGCGGGAATGGAGGTAATGCCCGTGGTGCCGCCGGTGAGCGACTGCCATTCGATGGCGACATTCTCCACGATGATGCCGAAGGCGATGGTGACCACCGCGAGATAGACCCCGCGCACCCGCACGGTGGGATAGGCCAGCAGCACGCCGAACAGCCCGGCCACGAGGGCGGCGGCGAGCGAGGCGGTGATCATGTCGAACCCGGCACGGGTGGCGAGGATCGCTCCCGTATAGGAGCCGAGCGCGAACAGGCCCGCCTGTCCCAGCGAGACGAGGCCGGTCAGCCCCACCAGCACGTTGAGCCCGACCGCGATCACCCCATAAATGAGGAACAGCATGAAGAGGCGAAGCTCATATTCATTGTCCGCCAGAAGCGGCACCGCGATGAGCCAGGCGGCGAAGGCGAGAAAGCCGAGGAGATGCAGGTGTCTCATACCTTCATGACCTCCTTCTTGCCGAACAGGCCCTGCGGGAAGGCGAGCAGAACCAGGATCATGACGGAAAAGCCGATGATCTCGCGCGCGGCGGTGGAGATGTAGCCCTCGACGAACTTCTCCATGACGCCGAAGGCGAGCCCGGCAATGACCACGCCGGGCGCCGAGGTGATGCCGCCGATGATGGCGACCGCGAAGCCCTTGAGGCCGATCAGCGCCCCCATGGTGGCCGAGGCCTGGATGACGGGGGCGACCAGCACCCCGCCCGCCGCGCCGAACAGAGCGGCGAGGCCGAAGGAGAAGGCGACGATCCGGTCCACATCGATGCCCACCAGAGCTGCCGCGCGCTTGTCGTGCGCCACCGCCTGCATGGCGCGGCCGATGAGGGTGCGCTTCTGCATCAGCTTCAGGCCGGCCATGGCGATGATGGCCACCACCGGAATGAGCAGTTCCTGCGGATAGACGCCCGCACCGAAGATGTGCACCGCCGAGGCGACGCCGGGCGAGGCCAGGGCGCGCGAGAAGCCGCCGAACTGCATGGTGGCGAGGCTCTCGATCATGATGCCCACCGCGATGGTGGTGAGCATCCAGCCGATGGAGGTCGCCCCGCCGAGGAACGGGCGCACCGCGAACCGCTCCAGAAGGATGCCGAACACCCCGCCCGCGAAAATAGCGAGTGTGCAGGCGAGCCACAGGGGCAGGCCGGCATCGACGCCGATCACGGCGAGGACCGCGCCGATCATCAGCGTGTCGCCATGGGCGAAATTCACCGCACGGGCCGCGCTCCACATGATGTGGAAGCCAAGGGCCACGAGGGCATAGATGCCGCCGATCGCCAGCCCGGAAAGCGTGTATTGGAGGAAGGTGGTCATCGCGCAGCCCGTGTGATGGCGGCAGGGGGGTGACGGCAAGGGAGTGACGGCCGGAGGGTGACGGCAGACGGATGCCGGCATCGGGGCCGGACGCAGGGTCCGGAGGTGCCGTCATGCCCGGTGCGTGCCGGACATGACGGGTCCGTCGTCACGGGACGCGTGCGCCCCTCAGTTCGCCTTGCCGTATTTGGTCTGTTCGAGCGGCAGGAGCTTGCCGTCGAGCCACACGGTCAGCTTGTAGTATTTGGGCAGGATGGCGTCCTGCCGCTCCGGATCGGAGGCATCGAAGGCCGGCTTGTATTCGGCGACAAGCCCTTCCATGTTCACCGAATAGAGTGCGGCATGGACCTTCTTCCAGTCGAACGCGCCCGCCTTCCTGATGGCATCGGCCAGGATATAGACCGCGTCATAGGCATTGGCGACGCCGGACGGCATCTTGACCTCGGCCGGGTCCTTCACGCCGTAGCGTGCTTTCAGCTTCTCCCACAGCGCCTTCTTCTTCGGGTCCATGTCGCCCATGAAGGTGAAGGTCTGCACCACCTGCACGCCGTCGGACAGCGGGCCGGCGAGTTCGCCGAGATTGCCGGCGATGCCCCAGGCCCCGATCACCGTCGGCTTGTAGCCCACCTTGTCCATGGAGCGCAGGATCTGGTTGCCTTCCCGGTCCAGCGCCCAGAACAGTACCACGTCCGCCCCGGCATCGCGGGCGCGGATGACCTGCGGGGTCATGTCCTGGTCGTTCCAGTTGAAGGTCTCGACGGCCACCAGCTCCTTGCCAGCCTTGGCCATGGCGTCCTTCACGTCCGGCAGGGCGCCGTTGCCCCAGCCGGTATTCTCATAGAAGAACGCCACCTTGCCGGTCTTGGAGGCGGCCAGCGCCTTCTCCACCAGGAAGCGGGCAACCCATTTGTCCTTCGCCGAAACGCGGAACATGTAGTTGGGGCTGGCGCCGTTCTCGACCGCCTTGGTGTTGGCGGCCAGCACGCCCACATAGGGAATGCCGATCTCGTTCACCACCTGCGACTGCGCCACCGCGACGGTGGAGTGATAGCCGCCGAGCAGCGCCACGCACTTGTCGGAGAGGGCGATGCGGCGGGTGTTGTCCACGCCGCGCGGCGGGGCGCCGGCATCGTCATATTGCACGAAGCGCAGCTTCTGCCCGAGCACGCCGCCCTTCTCGTTGATCTCGTCGATGGCGATCTCGGCGCCCATCTTGATGGCCATGCCGCCGAAGGCGGCGGGGCCGGTGATGGCCGCCGAATTGCCGATGCAGGGCTGCTGCTGGGCAAGGGCGGCGGTTGAGGAAAGCGCAAGCGCCAGCGTTGCGGCCAGAGCATGGCCGCGGAAGAACGTCTCTGGAAGCATTGTTGTCTCCTGTTGATCTACAGGAATTCTGGCCGTTGACCGGCCCATGTGTCCCATCTGCAAGACAACGCTCCGTCAATTGTCTGCGGAAGACAAAGACAGAATTCCAATCACGCCTATAGGAAACGCCTATCAGATAAGGCGATAGGCATGATTTATCTCTCAAATATCAATCTAAATATCTGAAAATAAAAGGTTATTCTGTCCGTCATGCCGATAGTTTGTGCAGATGATCAATATTCAAGCAAATTGACAAATTCCTCGCCGCTGCGGACAGTCCGGCACGGACAAGGGTGATGCATGGACTTTAGACAGCTCAAATACTTCGTGCAGATTGCAGAAAGCGGGAATTTCTCGCGAGCCGCGGAAGTGCTGCGGATCGCGCAGCCCTCGCTGAGCCAGCAGATGAAGCATCTGGAGGAGGAGTTGGGCGTCGATCTTCTGGTGCGCCATGCGCGCGGGGTCACGACCACGGAACTCGGCCAGCAATTCTATGACCATGCCCGCCGCATCCTGCAGGAGATGGACCGGGCGAAGGACGTGATCCGCTCCCAGTCCCTCAACCCTTCGGGCCGGGTCTCGGTCGGCCTGCCCACCTCCGCCTGCCGGGGGCTGTCCTTCCCGCTGTTCGAGGCCATGGCGGCGCGCCAGCCCAATATCACCCTGCATCTCGTGGAGGCGATGACCAGCTATCTCGACGATTACATCCAGGCCGGGCGGCTCGACGTGGCGCTGCTCTATGACCACAAGGCGTTCGAGCATGTGGCCTGGACCGAGATGATGGTCGAGGATCTCATGCTGTTCGTGTCGCCGGACTCCGACCTTGCGCGGGAGGGCGCGATCCCCTTCCGCCGGCTTGCCGACCTGCCCATCGTGCTGCCCGGCCGCCCGAACGTGCTGCGCACCGTGATGGAGCAGTTCGC
>NCCY01000154.1 GCA_002279855.1 Rhizobiales bacterium 12-68-15 | reverse complement strand
CCTGATCGCGGTAGGAGAGGAAGCGGTCCACCAGATGGCCCACCAGGGCGTCGTTCATCCGCTCGCCGGCCGGACGCTGGGTGGTGTCTGCGCTGCGCACGGGGGGCGGTGGGTGCGGCGCGGGCGCGCGTTTCACCACGTCGCCATAGATCGCCTGCGCCAGTGCAACCGACAGCCGCTGGCCGTCGATCTGCATCTGAAGCCTTGACTTCAGCAGTGTCCGGTCCGCGACGGAGGCCGCCAGCTTGCGCAGGCGCTCGGTCAGTTTCTCAAAAGGAATCCGGCCGGCGAGGAACTGGTCCAGAAGATCGTCCACCGGGCGGGCATTTGCCCCATCATCGGACATGCGCTTCCCCGCGCGCCTGTTTTGCAGGCGTCACTATAGCCGCGGCGGCGGCCCTTGTAAGCCGGCGATGCGCTTCGCGCCCGCTGTTGCCGCTGAGGTCGCGCATCATTGGCGCTCCGCGGCGGAGGAGGGCGGTGAGGCGAGCTGATCCATCACGAACGGGAGCGCAGCATCCACCGTCACGCGATGCCAGTCCGGCATCTGGTGGCGGAACCAGGTCTGCTGGCGCTTGGCATAGTGGCGGGTGTCGGACTGGCCATCCGCTGCGGCATCCGCAAGGCTCATCTCTCCGCGCAGGTGGCGCATCAAGGCGGGCACGCCGTGCGCCTTCAGCAGCGGGCGTCCGGCCGGCAGGCCTCGGGCGGCGAGCGCGCGCACCTCGTCAAGCGCACCGGCATCCAGCATCGCGCTGAAACGCCCGTCGATGCGGCCCCACAGGGTATCGCGGTCCATGTCGAGCACGACGCGCAGGCAGCGTTCGGGGGAAAGCAGGGGATTTCCGCCGATGCCCTGCCATTCGGCCAGCGGCCGGCCGGTGGCCTCAACCACTTCCAGGGCACGCAGGATGCGCTGGCGGTCGGTGGGCCGAAGGCCGATGGCGGTCAGGGGATCGCGGGTCGCCAGCCGCGCATGGAGCACGGCGGACGTATCGGCCTCCGCCTCCTGCCGCACCCGCTGGCGCACGGCGTCCGGAATGGCGGGAATGGGGGAGAGGCCCCGGGTGAGGGCGCGGAAATACAGCCCCGTGCCTCCCACCACGATCGGCAGGCGCCCGGCATTGCGAACGGCGGTCAGCGCTGCGGCGGCATCTTCGGTCCAGCGCCCCACCGAATAATCGGTGTCGCCGTCCACATGGCCATAGAGAAGGTGCGCGACGCTGCGCTCCTCCTCTTCGGTTGGCCGCGCGGTGAGGATGCGCAGGTCGCGATAGACCTGCATGGAATCGGCATTGATGACGACGCCACCGGTCGCCTTCGCCACCGCGAGCGCGAGCGCAGACTTGCCGCTGGCGGTCGGACCTGCGATGAGCACCGCGTCCGGCATTGCGCTGCACACTGGCGGAGTGTGCATCAGGCCGTCCTCATTCGGATGATTCCCCATGGTCTATGTGGCGACCCTTATCTCAAATCCGGCGGACGCGCAGATCTCCCGCGAGGTGATCGCGACCGCCCGTGTGGTCCTGCCGGAGGCTGGCGCCCCCCATACGCTTCAGCCCGAAGTGGCTGTCGATATCCCCTTCGACCCGCCGCTGGGCGCGAACCCGCGCGTGTTTGCGGATCTGGTCCGCACCGCACTGGAGGGTGCGCGGGTGGATGTGGTTGTCCAGCATGCCGCCGACCGCCGCAAGCGGCTGTTCCTGGCGGACATGGATTCCACCATGATCGGTCAGGAGTGCATCGACGAACTCGCCGACCTCGTCGGCATCAAGGAGCACGTGGCCGCCATCACCGAGCGGGCCATGCGCGGCGAAATCGACTTCGAGCCGGCTTTGCGCGAGCGCGTGGCGCTGCTCAAGGGCCTGTCGGCCGGCGTGGTGGACGAATTGCTGCGCGAGCGCATCACCCTCACCCCCGGCGGGCGGGAACTGGTGGGCACCATCAAGGCCCATGGTGGCTTTGCGGTGCTCGTCTCGGGCGGCTTCACGCTTTTCACCGAGGCGGTGGCGGCGCGGATCGGCTTTGACGAGAACCGCGCGAACCGTCTGGTCGTGGAGGGGGGCGTGTTTGCCGGCCATGTGGAGGAACCCATCCTCGGCCGGGACGCGAAGACCGCCGCCCTGATCGCGTATCGCGACCGGCTCCGTCTGTCGCCGTCCGAGACCATGGCGGTGGGCGACGGGGCCAATGATCTGGGCATGCTGGGAGAGGCCGGCATCGGCATCGCCTTCCACGCCAAGCCCAAGGTGGCGGAAGCCGCTCATGCCCGGATCGATTTCAGCGACCTGACCGCGCTCATCTATATGCAGGGCTATACGCAGGACGAGATTGCGCGGGTCTGAGACGGAAAAAGGGCGTGCGGGGAGTGCCGCACGCCCTCGTTTGTCAGTTCAGGGGCAGAGCCGCATAGCGGTTTTGCCCGTCCGCGTCGGTCACCAGCAGCAAGGCGTGGGTCCGACCGGCTTTCTTCAGCGCATCAATGCGCTTGCGCACATCCTCGGGGCTTGCGACCGGCTCCTGGCCGACCTCGATCACCACCTGGCCCTGCTTCAGGCCCTTGTCGGCGGCCGCCGAATTGCGCTCCACCTCCAGGATCACGACGCCGCTTACGCCGTCCTTGATCTTGAAGCGCTTCTTGAGCTCGTCGGTGATGGCGGTGACCTCGATGCCGAGCACCTTCTGCGAGGTGATCTTCGCGGGCGGGGTGGGGGTGTCGCTCGCCGCCGCCTGCTTCTCATCCTCGGGCATCCGGGCAATGGTGATCTTCAGGGTCTCTTCCTTGCCCTTGCGGATCACCACCACATCCGCCTCGCGGCCCACCGGCGTATCGGCGACCACGCGCGGCAGGTCGCGCATTTCCTTCACGTCCTTGCCATCGAAGCGCACGACCACGTCGCCGGCCTTGATACCGGCCTTGGCGGCGGGGCCATTGTCGCTGACGCCGCCCACAAGCGCGCCACGGGCCTTGCCGATGCCAAGGCTTTCCGCGATCTCGTCGGTCACGGCCTGGATGCGCACGCCGATCCAGCCGCGCCGTACTTCCTTGAAGTCCCGAAGCTGCGCGATGATGGGCGCTGCCGTCGCCGACGGCACGGCAAAGCCGATGCCGATGGAGCCGCCGGACGGGGAAATGATGGCGGTGTTGATGCCGATCACTTCGCCATTCATGTCGAACAGCGGACCGCCGGAATTGCCCCGGTTGATGGCCGCGTCCGTCTGGATGAAATTGTCGTAGGGACCGGAATTGATGTTGCGGTTGCGTGCTGACACCACGCCCACGGTGAGCGTGCCGCCGAGGCCGAACGGGTTGCCGATGGCCATGACCCAGTCGCCGACCCGCAGCTTGTCGGAATCGCCGAACTTGACCGCCGTCAGCGGCTTGTCGGGCGTCACTTTCAGCAGGGCGAGATCGGTCTTCGGATCGCGGCCGATCAGTTCGGCCTTCAGCTTCGACCCGTCGTTGAAGTTGGCATAGATTTCGTCCGCATCGGCGATGACGTGATTGTTGGTCACGATATAGCCTGCGGGATCGATGACGAAGCCGGAGCCGAGGGACGACACGCGGCGCGAGCGCTGGCCGTTGTCATCGTCAGGCTGCTGCTGGCGGCGCTTGAAGAATTCCTCGAAGAACTCTTCGAACGGAGAGCCGGGCGGAAGCTGGGGCGTGGGGACGCTGCGGGAGGCAGCCACGTTCTGCGACGTGGAGATGTTGACCACCGCATCCATGACGACGGCGGCGGTGTCCGCAACCGTGTCCGGCCCCTTGGTTGCCGCCGCAGAGGCGGGACCCATGCCAAGGGCGGCGCCCACCCCCAGTGCGACTGCCAGCACCGGGCCCATCCAGATACGGTTTCGTGACGACATGGCCTCTCCTCGCGGCGACCACCGGCCGGGGCCGCCATTTTCGTCCGAAATGAAACCGGGCGGCAGCACACAAGGCAAGGCCCGCGTGCCCCCGTCGCCGGGCCGCACAACGCGGCGGCGCGTCAGATCGAGGTGGAAGAGTGCCTCATCAATGACGGACGAGCCAAACCACAATTACGCCAACGGCCCCCACAAGGAGGCCGGAAATGCGCAAGGGCGTCTCCGGCGCCTTGAGCACCGCCTTGACGGCGTTTCTCCAGGCGCCGGGAAAGGCGGCCAGGACGAGCCCCTCGATCACGAGGACCAGGCCCATGGCCGCCAGAAGGTCGCGCATCCGGGCGAACCGTCAGCGCGCCGGTACGGCGGCTTGCGGCGCCGGTGCCGGAGCTGCGGGCACGGCAGGCGCCACAGGGGCCGGCGAAGACCCGTTCGGGTTCGCGAAGTAGCGGAAGAACGAGCTGGAATCCGGGCTGATGACCAGACGCGTGTCGTTCGGCCGGAGGCTGGATTCAAACGCCTGCATGGAGCGGTAGAAGGCGAAGAAATCCGGATCGCGCCCATAGGCATCCGCGAAGATCTTGTTGCGTTCGGCATCGCCCTCACCGCGCAGCTGCTCACCCTTGGAGGTGGCGTCCGCGACGACGATGGAGGCTTCACGCTCCGCACGGGCGCGGGTGCGCTGCGCGGCCTCGTTGCCCTGGGCGCGGATTTCGGCCGCTTCCCGCTGACGCTCGGTCTGCATGCGCTGGAACACCGCCTGGCTGTTGGCCTCGGGCAGGTCGGCGCGGCGGATACGCACGTCAATGACGGTGATGCCGAAGCCGGAGGCTTCGCGGTTCACCTGCTCCTTGATCCGCGTCATCAGCGCCTCGCGCTCGTCGCGCACCACACCGATGAAGGTGCTTTCGCCGAGAACGCGACGCAGCGACGAGTTCAGCACCGTCGCGAGCCGGGAATTGGCCGCGTCGATGGTGCCGACCGACTGGAAGAAGCGCAGCGGATTGGTGATCCGGTAGCGGGCGAAGGCGTCCACCACCATGCGCTTCTGGTCCGAGGCAATCACTTCCTGGGACGGGTTTTCCAGGTCCAGAATGCGGTTGTCGAGATAGACCACGCTGTCGATGAACGGCAGTTTCCAGTGCAGGCCGGGCGTGGTGATGGGCGGCTGCGGATTACCGAGCCGCAGCACCAGAGCCTGCTGGGTCTGGCTGACGATGAAGGCCGAGGAATAGATCACCACGACCAGGACGACGAAGACGACGAGCGCAAAGCCGCCGAGGAAAGGATTTCTCACCGGACCGCTCCCTGGTTGGTGGTGCCCTGGCCGGGCGTTGCGGGCGAGGGGGGACGACGGCCGATTTCGCCGAGCGGCAGATAAGGCACCACCCCTCCGCTTCCGTCCCGCGTGGCGGTGCTCTGGTCCAGAAGGATCTTGTCCATCGGCCCCAGCACGCGCTCCATGGTCTCGAAATACATGCGCTGGCGCGTCACGTCCTTCGCGTTCACATACTGCTCATAGATCTTGAGGAAGCGATCCGCCTGGCCGCGGGCTTCGACTACGGTGCGCTCGCGATAGGCCTGGGCGCCGTTCTCGATCCGCGAAGCCTCGCCGCGCGCTTCGGGAAGAACGCGGTTGGCATAGGTCTGCGCTTCGTTCTGGGCGCGCTCGGCGTCCGCGCGGGCGGCCTGCACGTCGCGGAAGGCGTCGATGACCTGGGCCGGCGGGTCCACCTTCTGGAGCTGGACCTGCGAAATCCGCACCCCGGCGCCATAGCTGTCGAGGGTCCGCTGCATGAGGTCCTGCACGCCGGTTTCGATGTTCTGGCGGGCGCCCGTGAGAATAGGCTGGATGTTGGTGCGGCCGATCACCTCGCGCATCGCGCTTTCGGCGATGGCCTTGATGGTGCCTTCCGGGTTCTGAACGTTGAACAGGAACTGCTCGGCGTTGTTGATGACCCAGAACACCGCGAAGTCCACGTCGACGATGTTCTCGTCGCCGGTGAGCATCAGGCTCTCCTCCGGGACGTCGCGCATGGCGGCAGTGGCCCGGCGGTTATCGTCGGCAAGGCGCATGCCGATGTCGATGCGGTTGACGCGGGTCACCTTGGGGGTGAGCACGGTCTCGATCGGGTAGGGGAGGTGGTAGTTCAGGCCCGGCTGCGTGATCTGCACGAATTTGCCGAAGCGCAGGACCACGCCTTGCTCGTCGGGCTCTACCCGATAGAAGCCGGTCAGGAACCAGCCGCCGATGACAAGAGCGAGCAGAAGGACGATCCCCTTCGCTCCCATGGAGCCGGGAAGCATGTGCCGCAGGCGATCCTGGCTGCGGCGGATCAAATCTTCGATATCAGGCGGCGTTGGCCCCGAGGATGAAGGCCCGGATCCCCAGGGACCCCGAGGCCCGTTGCCCCACGGCCCCCCACTCTGATTCTTCCACGACATCCGCCGTCTCCCGTCGGAGCGCCGCATGTGCGGCGGTCCAGGTCGTCTGCTCTTCCGCCACACCTGCGGCCGTTTTGCGGTCGGTCACCCGAAAGGGACCCGACCGCAGATCACAGCGCCGCGGAGGCAGCGGGTTATAGAAAGGCACGCGTCACGTTTCAACGCGGCGCGTGCCCACATGCCTCAGATAGGTGACGGTTCAGCCTTACGCAACGGGAGCGG
>NCCY01000153.1 GCA_002279855.1 Rhizobiales bacterium 12-68-15 | reverse complement strand
GGCCATGGACTTGGTCATGCCTTCGATGGCGTGCTTGGTCATGGCATAGACGGTGCGGCGCGGCCCGCCCACATGCCCCATCTGCGAGGAGATGTTGACGATGGAGCCGGAGCCCTGCCGGGCCATCACGCTGGCCGCCGCCTGCGCCACCTTGAAGGCGGCGCGGATGTTGAGGGCGATCAGCATGTCCAGCGTGTCGTCGTCCACGTCCAGCACAAGCTGGAGCTTGTTGGTGCCGGCATTGTTCACCAGCACGTCGAGGCGCAGCAAGGCGCGGATGCGGCTGTAGAGCGCGTCGGCCCGCACATCCTCGCTCCACGGCTCGATGCTATCAGCCGGGGCGTCCGCCGCGAGCCGGTCGAGGTCGGCGGGGGTGCGCGCCACCGCGATGACGTGCGCCCCCTCCGCCGCAAGGGCAAGGGCGCAGGCGCGCCCGATGCCCTTGCCCGCGCCCGTGACCAGGGCGACCTGGCCGTCGAGCGCGCCGCTCATTTGATGGCCTGCGGATTGATCGGCGAACCCGTGCCGCCGGTGATGATGAGCGGCGGCGCGATGAACAGGAACTCGAACACCTTGTCGGCGGCGCAGTCCTCGGCCAGTTCCTTCAGGAAGAAGATCTCGCCCATGGTGAGGCCCATGGAGGGGATCACCACCCAGTGCCAGGGCTGGAAGACTTCGCTCGTCTCGTTGGGCCGCACCTCCACGCCCCAGGTGTCGGAGCAGATGGCGGCGATCTGCTTCTCCTGGCACCAGTAGCAATTCTCGAACTTCACGCCGGGCGCATCGCCGCCCGCATAGCCGCCCCATTCGCCGGTCTTCAGGCGCTGCTCCATCTGGCCGGTGCGGATGATGACGAAGTCGCCCTTGCGGATCTCCACGCCCTCGGCCTTCGCCACGGCATCCAGCTCGTCATTGGAAATGCCGTAGCCGTCCTCCAGATATTCGACGCCCTTGAAGCGGGCGACGTCCAGCAGCACGCCGCGGCCGATCATCTTGTTGCGGGTGTGCTCGATGCCGTTCTTGTGCACGCCGCCCGAGTCCACCAGCTTCGCCTCGAAGCCGTTATACATCTTGTCCTCATAGAAGACGTGGCCGAGCGAATCCCAGTGGGTCGCCGCCTGCACCGGCATGTTCAGGGCATCGTCCGCGTAGCGGATCTTGTTGGTCTCGTCGAAGCGTCCGGCAATGGCGTCGGTGCCGGTGGCGAGCATGGTGTGGATGGGGTTCCACCGGCCTCCGAACAGGCCATTCTGCGGGCCGGAGGCGCCGAGCGGGATGCCCAGCGCGAAGGCCTTGCCCTTCTTCACCAGCTTGGTGGCCTCGATGACTTGCCCCAGCGTCCCCAGTTGCTCAGCTTTTCGGTGGCCTCTGCAATGGCGGCCTTGCCCACTTTGATGTCCATGGCGTTTCCTCTCGTTTGAAGCGAAGGGGGCTTAGAGCCTGATCCGATCAGGTTGACTAACCTGATCGGTGAATCAGCCTCTAAACTTTTGATAAAGAACGTTTTTCCGCTCTGATTGCGATGCAGTCAGAGCGGAACGTGCTAAGCGCCGCCCAGATAGAGCCGGCGCACGATGTCGCTGTTTTTCAGCGACTGCGGGTCGTCGGCGGAAAGCTCGATGCGGCCGTGTACGAGCACGTAGCCGCGATCGGCGATGCGGATGGCCTGCGGGAAATTCTGCTCCGCCATCAGCACGGTGAGGCCGAGGCGCTGCTTCATCTCGGCGATGGTGTCGATGGTGCGTGCCACGAGGATCGGCGCGAGGCCGACGGAGGGCTCGTCCACCAGAAGGATCTTGGGCAGGGTCATCAGCGACCGGCCGATGGCGAGCATCTGCTGCTCGCCCCCGCTCATGGAGCCGGCGAGCTGCGCACGCCGTTCCTTCAGGCGCGGGAAGGCCTCGTAGCAGAAGGCGAGGCTTTCCTCCCGGCGCGGCCGCGCGGCGGCGCGGAAGGCGCCGAGCAGCAGGTTTTCCTCCACCGTGAGCTTGGGGAAGAGCCGCCGGCCTTCGGGCACGATGGCGATGCCGAGGCCGATAATGTCCTGCGTCGCGCGGCCCACAAGGTCGTGCGGCTTGCCCTCGATGGTGGCGAGCACGCGCCCCTGCGTCGGGCGCACCTGCCCGGTGATGCACTTGATGAGGGTGCTCTTGCCGTTGCCGTTGGTGCCGAGCAGCGCGACCGTTTCGCCGGAGGCGACATGCATGTCGATGCCGGTGAGCACGCGAACCGCACCATAGCCCGCATGCAACCCTTCGATGGTGATGCTATTGGCCAAGATATGCCCTTTCCACGTCCTCGTGCCGCATGACCTCCGCCGGATCGCCATCGGCGATCTTGCGGCCCGCGACCAACACGACGATCCGTTGCGAGAAGCGCATCACGGCCCGCATGATGTGCTCGATCAGGATCACGGCGATGCCCTCGCCATTGAGCCGCTCCAGCAGGGCCACGATCTCGTCCACCTCGCTGTCGGAGAGGCCCGCCATGGCCTCGTCGGCGATGAGCAGCCGGGGGTTGGCGGCGAGCGCCCGCCCCAGTTCCAGCTTGCGCAGCTCCACCTGGCTGAGGTCCTTCGGCGCCCAGTTCGCCTTGGCGTCGAGGCCGATGGAGTCAAGGATGTCCATGGCCCGCCGGTCGATGCCGGTCGGTGGCGGCTCCGACAGGGCGAACCGCAGCGGCACCTGCACATTCTCGATCACCGAGAGCTTCTTGAACGGCCGGGGGATCTGGAACGAGCGCACCAGCCCGCGCCGCGCCCGCTGCCATGCGGGCAGCGCCGTGACGTCCTCGTTGAGGAAGTGGATGGCGCCCTTCTCCGGCGTCAGCGCCCCGGTCAGGCAGTTCACGAAGGTGCTTTTGCCGGAGCCGTTGGGGCCGATGAGGCCCACGCGCTCGCCGGGGCCGATGGCGAGTTCGACGCCATCGAGTGCTGTGAACCCGCCGAACTGCTTGGTGACGCCCCGGGCTTCGAGGATCGGCCGGCTCATGCGCGCCTCCCCCGCCAGGCCCGGGTGATGCCGACCACGCCGGTCGGCGCGACGGTGACGAAGACCACCAGCAGGATGCCGACAATGAGCAGGTTGGCCGCCGAGGAGATGGTGACGGTGAGCACCTGCTGGGTGAAGCCCAGCAGCACCGCGCCCAGCACCGGCCCCCACCATGTCGCCGTTCCGCCGATCAGCGGCATGGCGATGGCATTGACCGCGATGGCGAGCGAGAAGGCGGAGGGCGGGTCCACATAGGTGATGAAATAGGGGAAGGGCGCGCCCGCCATGCCCATGAACGCCCCGCACAGCGTGGTGGCGAGCAGCTTCAGCCGCAGGCCGGGAACGCCGCTCGCCTCGGCCGCAAGCTCGTCGTCGCGGATGGCGGCGAGCCCCATGCCGATCCACGAGCGTTCGATGGCGATGGCCGCGAGAACGGCCACCATCGCCAGCACCGTCATGACCACGAGCAGATACTGCACATAGCTGGCGAACGGAGCGATCGCGTCGGGGCGCATCACATAGGCCCCGCGCGAGCCGCCGACGAAGCTCCAGTTGACGATCAGCGTCTGGAGCACCACGGCGAGTGCCAGCGTCGCGATGGAGAAGAACACGCCGCGCAGGCGCAGCGTGAGATAGCCGGTGCCGAGGCCGATCAGCCCCGCCACCACGCCCGCCGCGAGGATGGCGAGGGGCAGCGGCACGGCGGCGAGCTTTTCAAGGGCGATGGTGGTGTAGCAGCCGACCGCGAAGAAGCCGGCGGTGCCGAAATTCACGTAGCCCGCATAGCCGCCGAGGATGTTCCAGCCGGTGGAGAGGACCACATATTGCAGGATGATGTAGGCGAGCAGCAGGTAGTATTCGCTGACCTGAGCGCCCAGCGTCATCTCGACGGCGACGATGGCAAGGCCGGCCACCAGCACGGGCCATGAGAAGGGCTTCGGCAGGCGCCGGGCGGGCGGGGAGAGGGAAGGGGAGAGCGCGGTCATCGGCCAAGGAGTCCTGACGGTTTGAAGGCCAGCGTCAGCAGCAGCAGCCCGAAGGCGACGGCGGGCGACCAGGACGGCCCGAAGAAGGTGGAGGTCATGGTCTCGGCGATGCCGAGGATCATGGCCGCGAGCAGGGTGCCGGGCAGCGAGGTCATCCCCCCGAGCACGCAGATGGCGAAGGCGCGCCCGATGAATTCGCGCCCGATGGAGGGCTCCACCGACTGGATGATGATGAGCAGCACGCCCGCCACGATGGCGCTCGCCATGGCGATGCCGAAGGCGATCTCCTTGGTGCGGATGGGGTCCGCACCAACAAAGCGCACCGCCTCAAGGTCCTGCGCCACGGCGAGGATGGCGCGCCCGGTGAAGGTCCGCGACAGATAGAACTGGATCGCCACCAGCATCGCGACGCCGGCGAGGCATGGCGCGGCGAGGCGCAGGGGGATCTGGACGATGCCGATCTCGTAGGTGGTCGCCAGATAGGGCAGGTCGATCAGCCGGTAGTCCACGCCGAAGATCAGGACGAGGCTGATCTCGACGATGAACATGATGCCGAAGAAGAAGGCGAGGCCCTGAAGGGAATCATCTCCGCGTCGCTCGAAGAAGTGATAGTAGGCGCGATAGAAATAGCGCCCGAAGACGAAGGCGATGGCGGCGAACCCCAGCGCCGACAGGAAGGGGTCGATCCCGAGCGTGTTGATCGACAGGAAGGCGAGGAAGGCGCCCAGCACCATGAAGGCAGGATGGGCGATGTTGACGATGTCGAGCATGCCGAAGGCGATCGTGATGCCGACAGCCACGGCGGCGTAGAAGCCTCCGAGCATGATGCCGGACGTCACCGCGTTCAGCAGGAGATCCCAGCTGAAGTTCATAGGCGTCCCCGTTGAGCGGCGTCGGGCCGGAGGCCGGTCCGCCGTCTCGGTTTCAGGTCGCAGCGGCCCCGGACGGCGGCCCGGGGATTCGGTTCGAAGACTGAAGCGGCGCAGGCGCCCGCGACACGCGCGGGCGCAAGGCGGCCGGGGGCTTTATTTGGAGGCGGCGCTGAACGGATATTTCAGCGTTCCGGACTTGAACGTGTCCGGATAGAGGATCACCTGCTTGCCGGCTTCCTTGAACTGGGCGATGTCGTTTCCGGCCACGCCCTGATACTGGACCCACAGGATGCGCGGCTCCGCCCATTCGCCGCGCTTGCCGAACTTGATGTCGCCGGCGATGGTCTTGAAGGCGGTGGCCTTGATGTAGTCGGCGAGCTTGGCGTCATCGAGCGACTTGGTCGCCTCCACCGCCTGCCCGAGGATCTGCAGTTCAGCATAGGCGAGGGGGGCGATGTAGAAGCCGAGCGGATCGACGCCCTGCTTGTCCGCCTCCTTGCGGTAGCGCACGAGGAAGTCCTCCACGCCGGGGAATTTCATCGTGGATTCCGGCGCATAGAGGTCATAGGCCACCACGCCGTTGAGCGAGGCGCCGAGCTGGCTCTTCAGGGCCGCCGATTGCAGGCCGATCATGCCGCCGCCGAACATCTTCACAGTGTCGAGCCCGACCTCGCGCACCGCGCGCACCATGCCCGCCGAATCCGGGGGATAGGAGGCGACGAAGACGATGTCCGGATTGGTCGCCTTCATGGCGCGCACCACCGAGGCGAACTCGATGGTGTTTGGCGGATAGGTGCGATCGAACACGACCTTCAGCCCGAGCGCCTTGGCATTGTCGCGGGCGCCGGCCAGCGCGATGGCGGGGAATTCCGCGTCGCCGCCGACCAGCGCGATGGTCTGCGGCTTCGGGTTCATGGTCATGGCCGTCTGAAGGAAGCCCTTGGAGAATTCGGCCTGCGCATCGGGGCCGTTGGGCTGCATCTGGAAATAGCGGTCGTAGTTGAACTTGTCGTTGGCCGCGAGGCCGAACAAGGTCAGGAAGACCTTCTTCTTCTGCATCACGGTGGGCATCGCGGCGACGATCTGGTTGGTGGCATAGCCGGAGATGACCAGATCCACCTTGTCCACGTCGATCAGCTTGGCATAGATGCCGGGCACGGTCGCGGGATTGGACTGGTCGTCATAATAGACCAGCTCGACCTTGCGCCCGAGCAGCCCGCCCTTGGCATTCTGGTCTTCCGCCCATATCTGCATGGCGAGCAGCGCCGACTTGCCGAAGGCGGCAAGGCCGCCCGACAGGGCGATGCCCATGCCGATGCGGACGGGTGGCTGGCCCGATTGCCCGAAGGCCGGAATGCTGGATGCGGCAAACCCTGCCGCCATGCCCGCCATGACGGCGCGGCGCGACACGCGCGTTGTGAATTCCATGACACTTCCTCCCTGAAGCTGCCTTTGCGGCTGTTGGACGGGCGTTTTCGCTCCGTTTCTTCACCCGCCGCGCGGTTTGGCGCCCGTCGCGGCGGGGGTCTGCGCAGATGCTGCGGCAGCCGGCGTGCCGGCTGCGGAAGGTCAGATGTTGGTCTTGTCGGCGCCCTTCAGCTCCAGGATCTCGCGCGCCTCGTCGGGGCTCGCCACTTCAAGGCCGAGGCCCTCGATGATCTTGCGCGCGAGGTTCACCTGATCGGCATTGGAGGTCGCGAGCTTGCCCGGGCCGGCCCACAGTGAATCCTCAAGGCCGACGCGAATGTTGCTGCCCATGGCGGCGGCCATGGCGGCGATGGGAAGCTGGTTCCGCCCGGCGCCGAGCACCGACCAGCGATACTTGTCGCCGAACAGCCGGTCGCAGGTGCGCTTCATGTGCATCACGTCCTCCGGATGGGGACCGATGCCGCCCAGCAGGCCGAACACCGACTGCACGAACAGCGGCGGCTTCACCAGCCCGCGATCGAGGAAGTGCGCGAGATTGTAGAGATGCGCGATGTCGTAGCACTCGAACTCGAACCGCGTACCGTTATCGTAGCAGGTGGCGAGGATATATTCGATATCCTTGAACGTATTGCGAAACACGAGGTCGCGCGTGTTCTCCAGATGGGTGCGCTCCCAGTCGAACTTGAACTCCTTGTACTTGTCGAGCAGGTGATAGAGCCCGAAATTGATGGACCCCATGTTGAGTGAGGCCACTTCCGGCTTGTAGGTGGCGGCGGGCAGGACACGCTCTTCCACCCGCATATAGGGGCTGCCGCCCGAGGTGATGTTGATGACCGCCTTGGTGGCCTGCTTGATGCGGCCGAGGAAGGGCGCGAACGCCTCGGGGCGCTGGTCCGGCTGTCCGGTCTCCGGGTTGCGGGCGTGCAGGTGCAGGATGGCGGCGCCGGCCTCGGCGGCGGCGAGGGCATCGGCCACGATCTCGTCGGGCGTGATGGGCAGATGCGGCGACATGGTGGGGGTGTGAATCGCGCCCGTCACGGCGCAGGTGATGATCACCTTGCGGGACTTTGCCAACGGTCTCTCCCTTGTCAGACGGTGTGGTCACCGCCCCTTACTGATCAATAGCTCAATACATACTGAGCGGATTGTCAATAACGTTTGCGGGAGCTAAATCGGAATGGCGGGTGCTGCAGCGCGCCCTTGCGGAGGATGGAGTGCGGAACAAGGCAAGCCCGAAGGGTGTGGCGAAGGGCGCGCAGGAAAAACCGGCGCGCAAGACGGCGACGGACCGACCCTCCATCCGCACCCGGCTCGACCCCATGGTGCGCGAGCGCATGATCCTCGATGCCGCCGTGGATTTCTTCGCCGAGCACGGCTTCGAGGCCCAGACCAAGGAACTGGCGGATCGTATCGGCGTGTCGCAGGGCCTGATTTTCCGCTATTTCGGCACCAAGCAGAACCTCGTCGAAAAGGTCTACCAGCGCGTCTTCCTCCAGCGCTGGTCACTGGCGTGGGAAGAGGGGCTGGCCGATCGCGCGCGCCCGCTGCCGGAGCGCATCATCGACTTCTACAAATCCTATCTGGATGCG
>NCCY01000152.1 GCA_002279855.1 Rhizobiales bacterium 12-68-15 | reverse complement strand
GTTTTGCGGGCAGGTGGCGTTCCCTCGTCAATGACCGTTGCCCCGGCTGCGGGGAACCCTGCCGCCGCGTGGAATTCCGCCGGAAGAGAAAACGCAGGTCACGTCACGGCCAAATGGCATCTCCATCGAAGACCGCATTTCGCAGACATAGAGCCAAACCGATACATGCCCTACGGCCCGGAAGCGGAGAGGCCGAAAGCCATTGGCGGGTCTTCGGTGGGCGCTGTCCCCAACAGCTCCGCAATATCCCGCGCCCCACCCCGCCCGATGGCGGCGAATGCCATACCGATGCGATGGGCACCTGCGCCGTCGGTCGCAGGATTGTCGCCGATCAGGATGGCGCGGTCCGGCCGGACCCTGGCCTTTCCGAGCGCGATGTCGAACAGCGGCGCCTCCGGCTTGCCGATCACCTCATAGGTCAGGCCGGGCAGGCAGGTGGTGATCGCGCCCAGCAGCGCCCCGGTCTCGGGGACGAGCCCGCCATCTGCTGCCGGATGGGTGGCATCGATGTTCGCCACCACCAGCCGTGAACCGGAACGCAGCAGCCCGACCACCCGCTCCAGCCGCCCATAGGTGAAGTCCACGTCGCGGGTGAGAAGGACGATGTCGGCATCCCGCTCCACCAGCCTCAGCCCCTGTGTGCGGGCATAGGCCGCCAGATGTCCGGTTCCGCACAGCGCCAGCCGCGCCCCCGGCGAACTGGCGGCGATCCGGTCGACCGCCGTCACCCCGGCAAGCACGATCCGGTCTGCCGGGATGGGCAGGCCGAGGCGCGCCAGCCGGGCACCAAGGGTGTGAGGTGTGTCCGTCGAATTGTTGGAAACCGCGACGAGACGGGCGCCGAAGCGCGCCACCAGTTCCCTCGCCCCTGCAAGCACGGTCTCCCCGGCAAGGAGGCAGCCGTCGATGTCGCAGAGGATCGCGTCATACTGGTCGAGCTGCGCGCTCATTCGAACCGTCCTTCCACGGCCGTCGTGTCGTGCAGCCAGAAGCGCGGGCCGTCATACAGGAAGGAGCGCTGGTGGATCGTGAGCCCTTCTGGCGCGACGCGGACAAAGGCGTAATCCGGCGGCTCCAGCGTTCCGGCAATCTGGTGGGCGGTCTCCCTGTCGAAGCCCACCTGGTGCATGAGGGAGCGCTGGACGTGATAGGGGATGCCGCGCCACAGACCGAAGATCGGCCGGTGGATGTGGCCATGGAACATGGCATCCGGGCGACGGCCCGCCCGCTCGAACACGGCCCACTGCTCGTCCGCGTTGCGCATGATGTAGCGGTCCATGGAGGGGATGCCGACACTGCCGCTGTGATGGTGCTGGAAGAGCAGCAGAGGCCGGTCGGCGGGCGCCTCGCGCAGGGCCTTTTCGAGAAATGCCAGCCGCTTCGCACAGAGCGTGCCGACATGTGTCTGGCCCTCCTCGTCCAGGGTGTCGAGGGTCAGGATGCTGGCCGCGGGCAGGACGCGCAGCGCCTGCACGAAACCGTTGCCATCGTCGTCCGCATCGGGAAACACGGAGCGGAACGGCCCGCGCCGGTCGTGATTGCCGAGCATGAGGATGTACGGCGCCCTCAGCCGCGCCAGCGCTCCGGCGAGGTTCTCATAGGCGGCGGTCTCGCCGAGGTCGGTCAGGTCGCCGGCGAACATCACGAAATCCAGCTGCGGATGGTCGCGGTTGATCACGTCGATCGCGGCGTCGAGGCGTGTGCGCGGGTCGAGGCCGTAGAGGGTCTGCCCCGGCGGGCCGAAATGGGCGTCGGTGAGGATGACGAATTCGAGTGCGTGGCCGGTCATGATCGGCTTTGCTCCGGTTCCAGACGGGACGGTGGGAAGGGGGGACGGCGGGGAGCGACCGGCTGGCCGCTCCCCGCGCCGGAAGTCATGCGGAGGTTATTTGGCGAGCAGCGCGCTCACCTCGTCCTGAAGCTCCGCGCGCAGGGCCGGCATGTCATTGGCGCGGCCGGTCACGATGGTCTCGATGCCGTCATAGATGACCTGCGTCACCGCAAGCCCGTTGGCGCCGGGATAAGGCTGCCATTCGCGCAGCAGCGGAAGCTGGCGGACAGCGGTCTCCTTGTTCGGGTTCTGCTTGTAGAAGTCCGCGAGGATCAACTCGTTCGCAGCCTTGTTCGGCGGCATGTAGCCGGTAGTGCGCGCGACATCCGCCGCGCCCTCGCCAGAGGTGATGTACTTCAGCCACGTCCACGCGGCTGCCACCTTCTTCGGGTCCTTCGAGGCGGTGACCAGCATCGCGGCATTGCCGCCCGCCGGCAGGCCCTTCGGGCCGGAGGCCTCAAGGCCGGGGAATTCGTGGGTGACGAGCGTCCAGTTGCCCTTCGAGCGTTCCACGGCGCCAAGCTCGGAGGTGGAGGTGAAGTACATGGCGATCTGGCCCGCCGAGTAGGACTTCTGCGCGTCCGCCAGCGAGTAGTTGGGCATGGCGCAGCCACGGAACAGCTTCTTCATCGTCTCGAGCGCGGTCAGGCCGGCGTCGCTCGCGAGGTTGAACTTGCCGTTCTTCATCAGAGGCTCGCCCTGCGTCCACATCAGCGCCTGGAGGAACCAGTTGCCCGTGATGTTCCAGGTCCAGAACATGGGCGTCTTGATGCCGGCGGCCTGAAGCTTGCCGCAGAGGCCGACGACCTCGTCCCAGGTCTTCGGCAGTTGCGCGGGGGCGGTGATGCCCACCTTGGCCATCAGGTCCATGTTGTAATAGCCGACCGGCAGCGACACGGCGAAGGGCAGGCCATAGACCGCGCCACCGGAGGTGCCGAGGTCGAGCATCGCCTTGTGATAGCCGTCGCGGGCGAAGTCGGGCTCCTTGGCGATGAACGGCTCCAGCGACCGCGCAATGCCCTTCTCCACCAGAATGGCCTGGCGGTTGAGGCCCTGCACGGACACGTCGGGCAGGTTCCCGGACACGGCTTCGCGCAGGATCGTGTTGGTTCCGTCCTCATAGTCCTTGTAGGCCGCCCGCATCCGGATCTCGATGTCAGGGTGTGCGGCGTGGAATTTGGGAAGAATCCGCTGGAAGGTGACATCGAACAGGTATGAATAGGTATAGGCGAACTCGACGACGGTCTTGTCCTGGGCCCGGGCATCGACGGACAGCCCGGCCGCGAGCATCACGGCAGCAGCGAGGAAGCGTTTCACGGTGTTTCTCCGTTCGGTCGTGGTCAGGGGAGGCTTTGCCCGGTGGCAGCCTTGAGGCGAGGCCTCCCCATTCTCCTCCGCAGGCGTGCGGAGTTCTCGGCGCCGCCGGCTATTTCATGCCGGACAGCGTGATCCCTTCGATGAAGCGCCGCTGCGCGAGCAGGAAGGCGACCACCAGCGGTGCAACGATGACGGTGGCGCTCGCCATCATCGGGCCGTAGAGGCTTCCGTCGCCGCCGCCCCCGCGAAACTCGTGCAGGCCGAGCGGCGGGGTGAACAGGCTGCGGTCGCCGGTGACGACCACGCGCGGCCAGAAATAATCGTTCCAGTGCGAGACGACGGAGAAGATGGCGAAGGCCAGCAGCGCCGGGATCGCGGTCGGCAGCATCACCTTCCAGACGATGGAGAATTCGCCCATCCCGTCCATGCGCGCCGCGTCGATGAGGTCGTCGGGCACGGTCATGAAGAACTGCCGCATCAGGAAGATGCCGAAGACCGAGATGGTCCAGGGGATGACCAGCGCGGCATAGCTGTTGGTCAGTCCGAGCTTTGCCAGCGCGATATAGAGCGGCAGCGCGATGGCATGGACCGGGATAAGCAGGCAGAACAGCACGAGGCCGAAGACGAGGTCGCGCCCCCAGAATTTCAGCTTGGCCAGCGCATAGGCAGCCGGCAGCGCGACGATGACCTGCAGCAGGAAGATGGAGGCCGTCACGATGATGCCGTTGAGCAGATAGAGCAGCAGCGGCGCCTCTGAGAATGCGGAGACGTAGTTGAATATGGCCGGCCGCGTCGCGCAATTTTCCCGGACGGTGGCGAGTAGCGCAGTCCGCACCGCGGTCTCGTCGAGACCCGGCTGCGCGCGACGGGCGGCCTCGATGGCGGCGCGTTCGGGTTCGTTGCGCTTGACGCAATATTCGTCCGTCATCACAGCCTGCGCGCCGAAGAAGCCGCCTTCGTTGCGCTCGATCTCGCCGGGCGACTTCAGTGAGGTGGACAGCATGACGTAGAAGGGCAGCGCGACGATCAGGGCGCCGACCATCAGCACCGCGTGCTTCAGCGTCTCTGCCACGGAAAAGCGATGGGCGATCATGCGTAATGCGCCTTCTTCTCAAGGATGCGCTGCTGGACCAGCGAGGTGATCACGACGCAGGCGAGGAAGATCATGGCGATGGCGGCGCCGATACCGATCAGGTTCTCGCGGATGCCCTTCTCGTACATGGCGAACAGGATGACGTAGGCGCTGCGCGAAGGCCCCGCGCCCTGCTCGTAAAAGCCTTCCACGATGTCGAAGACCTGGAACGAACGGATTAGCGTGATGGTGACGACGAAGACCGTGGTGGGGCCGAGCATCGGCCATGTCACGAGGCGGAAGCGGTCCCAGGCGGTGCGGGCGCCGTCCATCTCGGCGGCATTGTAGAGTTCGCGCGGCACCGAGGTGAGGCCGGCGAGATAAAGCACCATGTTGAAGCCGAAACCCTGCCAGACGCCCACGAAGCAGACCGTCCAGATGGCGTAGGAGCGGTCTCCCAGCCAGAGCGGGAAGCCGTTCCGGCAGGCCGCGTCGAACCAGCCCCACTGATGCAGCCATCCGGTGCCGCAGAACGAGCCGAGCGTGGCATTGACGACGCCCAGCGTCGGATGGAGCGCGAAGCTCCAGACAATGGACATGGCCATCAGCGTCGCCATGGCCGGCAGGAAGAACACCGTCTTGTAGAAGGCGCCGCCCCACCGCAGCGAATGGATGAGGAGGGCCGCGCCGAGGCCGAGCCCGATGGACAGCGGCGTCACCGTCAGCACGTAGGTCAGCGTCGCCTCGAGCATCGCCCGGTAGCGGCTCTGGGTCAGGATCTTCTCGTAATTTTCGAGGCCGACCCAGGCCGGAGCGGATCCGCCGAGGCTGTAGTCGGTGAAGGAGAGCAGCGCGGCGCCGGCAATGGGCAGCAGCAGGATCAGGACCATCAGGGTCAGCGCAGGGGCGACGAAGGCCCAGCCGGCCCGACGGGCGGCAACGGTCGTGGTGGTCATGTCAGGCGCCCACCGCGACGGCGCCCACCGCGATGGCGCGGACCGTGGCGGCCGGAGCGGTCCCTACGGGCTCGCGGAAGGCCATCCGGGCACCGGATGCGTTGAAGACGAGTGCCTTGTCCGGGTCGATGCGGAGCCAGACAGGCGCGCCGATGGACAGGCCCCGCGCCATCTGCGGCGCGGCGCGCACGACCAGTCGCCGCCGTGTGCCGCCCGCCTCCAGCCCGGCATGCAGGAACATGTCGGACCCCAAGTTCTCCTTATGAATCAGTCGGGCCTCAAGCCCGCCGCCTGCAGCGTCCGGGTCGATGGCCACGTGCTCGGGGCGCGCCGCGAGCGTGACCTCCTGCGCGCCGCCGACGACACGCCGGCGCAGGGCCCTGCCGAGGACCGTGACGCGGCCGTCGGCATCCACTTCGGCGGGCAGCGTGTTGATCTTCGGGCTGCCGATGAATTCCGCGACGCGCAGATCCTGCGGGTCGTCGTAAATCTGGTCCGGCGAGGCGGTCTGGAGGATCTCGCCCCCCATCATGACGGCGATGCGGTCCGACATGGTCAGGGCTTCGGCCTGATCGTGTGTGACATAGATGAAGGTCGCGCCCAGGGCACGGTGCAGTTCTGCCAGTTCCGCCCGCATGTGGACACGCAGCGCGGCATCAAGGTTGGAAAGCGGCTCGTCCATGAGGAAGGCGGCCGGCTTGCGGACCATGGCCCGGCCAAGCGCGACGCGCTGGCGCTGTCCGCCCGAAAGCTGGCCAGGCTTGCGCTGGAGCAGCGGTTCGATCTTGAGCGTGCGGGCCGCATCCAGCACCGCCGCCTGCATCGCCCGCAGCTTCTTTTTCCGCCCGGGCGCCAGCAGGCCGAGAAGCGGCAGCCGCTCCGCCAGCGAGAGGTCGCGCAGACGCAGCGGCGTCAACATGTTCTCCTCGACGGAGAGATGCGGGTAGAGGGCGTAGGACTGGAAGACCATTGCCAGATCGCGCGCGCTGGGGCGGATGCCGGCGACATTCCTGTTGCCGATGAGCACATCACCCCCGGAGCCGTCTTCCAGTCCGGCAATGATGCGCAGCAGCGTTGACTTCCCGCAGCCGGATGGTCCGACCAGCGAAACGAACTCGCCGTCCGCCACCTCGAGTTCGACGCCCTTGAGCACCTGCGTGCTGGCGAACGTCTTCCTGATGTTGCGCAAGCCGATCGCCGGGGTCGCTCGCCGGGACCCTTCGACATGCTTCTGACCAGTGCGCGGGTGCGTGCGTTCAACGCGGTGCTTGAGACCGGCGGCTTCTCGGCCGCAGCCAAGAAGCTCGGGCTTTCACAGCCTGCCATCACGCAGTCGGTGCGGGAGATCGAGCGATCGGCCGGCGTCACCCTGTTCGAGCGTCGCGGCCGGACGCTCGTGCCTACAGCCCTCTGTGCGGGGCTCTACCGGCTGACGGCGGAATCCGAGCGCTGCGAGACCGAGGCGTTGCGGTTGCTGAAGCAGCACGCCAATCTGGAGACCGGCACCTTCCATATCGGGCTCGGAAACTCGATGCCGGGCATGGCGCTCATCCGCGAGTTCCGCAAGCGCTTTCCGGGAATGCAGGTGCAGGTGGAGCTGGGCTCATGGGCCAAGATCATCGCCGCCGTGGTGGAGCAGCGGGTCGATGTGGGGGTGCTGCCCAACGTGCCGGACGACGGCCGCTTCGTGCGCAAGACCTGCTTGAAGCAGGATGTGGTCGCCATCGTCGCGGAGGATGCGCCGCTTGCCCAGCTCACGCAGACGAGCTGTGCGGAGCTGATGCGCCATCCCCTCATCTTCCGGACAGCGACCTCCTCGACCCAGCGCGTCGTGGACCGGGGCTTTCGCAATGGAGGCTTCACGCCGAGGCCCACCATGGTCCTCGACACCCGCGACGGCGTCTATGAGGCCGCCGCGAACGGGCTCGGCGTCGGCTTCATGTGGGAGTTCGGCTCCAGCCGTGAAGACCGCATCCGCAAGCTCCGGGTGATCGACTTCGAGCACGGCCATGCGGAGCACATCTTCCACCTCTCGGCACGCGCGAGCCCGCTGATCAGTGCTTTCAAGAGCCCTGGAAGCCGCGATGGCATGCTTCTGGGAGCGCGGCTATGAAGCGGCCTCCCTGCGCGACCTGACGGACTGTATGGGGATCAGCAGCCCCAGCCTGTATGCCGCATTCGGACACAAGAGAAGCCTGTTTTCCCAGGCACTTGAGCATTATTGCCAGACCATCACGCACGATCGCATCGCGCGGCTCGAGGCGGAATTTCCGGCCCGTGCGCGCGCCGGTGCCTTTCTGGCCGAGGTTATCGCGCTCGCCGTTGGCGATACGCAGAGGCGCGGCTGCCTGCTCGTAAACACGGCCATCGAGGTCGCGCCCCACGACGCAGAAATCGGCGAGCGCGTTCAGGCTCACCTGAACGAGGTGCGCGCCTTTTTCGAGCGCAGCTTCGTCGCGTCCGTCGTGGCGGGTGCCTTGCCGCCCGAGACCGATTGCCCTCGGGCGGCGGATCTCATGATGGCCGTCCTGCTGGGAATTCGCGTGCTGGCCCGGACGCAGGCGCTGACGGCGCAGCTTGATGGCATCGCATTCGCGGCGCTCGCATCGCTTGGGCTCGGCGACACGCTGGCCTGCCAACGGGCACGGGCCGCCGGCGGCGAGTCGACGGGAAACAGCGGAGACCAGACCGGACAAGTGCAGGGAGGCGTGCGTCCGCCGACCCCTGATCTATCAGGCTAAACCGCCTCGCGACCATCCGGGCGCAGACCAGAAACCAGACAGGGGAAATCCATGGCGAAGATGAAGTTCGACATCCATTTTGACGCGGAAGGCTCGAACACCGCGAAGTTCCGCAACGATTGCACCGTGCATCTACGCGGTGCCGCCCCGCGCACTGATTTCCTCCCATCCGATGAGGGTGCCTATCACGGTGGCGATGGCACTGCGCCCTATCCGCTGGCGTACTTCGTCAGCGGGCTGACCACATGTCTCATGACGCAGTTGCGCTCCTTCTCGCGGCGTCTCGACATCGATGTGGGCGAGTTCGAGGTGAATTGCGAGGCGCGCTGGCAGGCCGAAATGGATAGCGCCCGCGATCCTTATGTCAGCCGTGGAGTGGGCTTCCGCCTCGACATCGACCTGAAGGGCAATGCATCCTTTGACGACAAGAAGCGCCTGATCGAGGCCGCGACGAAGGGCTGCTTCGTCGAAGTCATCATTCAGCCGGGGCTGATCCGCCACCGCCTCAAGGTTGGCGACGACTGGGTCGCTCTGGACTGAGCCTACGCCTTCCCGCTGCCCCCCAGGCATAAGCGGCGGGACCGGCTTGAGACTGTCCGGTTCCTCGCCTTGCTGTGGCGAGGGACCGGGCAGGGGGCGGGATGCGGTCGGGCGGCGCGGCCCGGCATGTCCTCACACCCCGACGGTGTCCGCCTCCCGTACGGTGCGTTCGATGGATTCGACGAGTTCCGGCTCGAGACCGAGGCGGGCGGCAAGCATCTGGAGATAGCCGCGTTCGGCCGGATGGTCCGGCGTGATCGCGATGAAGGAGGCGGCATAAAGCTCGACCGCCTCCTCTTTGTTCTTCGCCGCCTTGACGACCCGCTCGATGTCCATGGGCGCGGCCAGTTCGCGGGAGAGGAACGCGCGCTCGTCCGGATCAAGGCCCCCTTCGGAGAGGCGGCCTTCGATCCTCGCCCGCTCCTCGGCGTCGATATGCCCGTCCGCCTTCGCGGCATTGATCATTGCGACGACCATTTCCAGGGCAAATGTCTCCGCGCCCTGTGGGGCGTTCTCGATGGCGAAGGCCGAATCCGCAGGCGGGGGGAGCAGCGGCACGCTGGTCCGCGCCGATGCCGGGACCTGCGGTGCGGCCTGCTTGGCCTGATAGTCGCGGTAAGCCTTGTAGGCGAGGCCACCGATGGCGGCGAGGCCGCCATATTTCAGCGCGCTGCCGGCCAGCTTGCGGCCGCGCTTCGATCCGAGAAGCAGTGCGGCAAGGCCGCCGGCGGCCCCCCCCGTGAGCAACGGATTGTTTCGCGCGAGGTCCTGAAGGGAGCCGAGGACATCCGGCTGGGATGAGGACGCGTGTCGCCCTTTGTATTCGTCGGAACCGGACCGGCGGGCATCAGGGGCGCCCCCCAGGCTAGATCCGAGAAACTGCTCAAGAAGCTTCTTCGCGTCGATCATTTCAAACTCCGTCTCAGGTCATCGGCACTGTCACCTAACGTCATGGGGCATTTGGCGGTCAGCAGTATGGCGGGCGAACATCACATTCCGGTGGCCAGCTTTTGTGCGGCAGAACGTGCGGCGCCCTTGGCCGTAGCGTTGACCGGCCACGGGGAAACCGGGGAGTTCAGCCAATGGCCGGGTTCGGGGGCGGTGCGTATCCGGGAGGCCCGCTACGGCGGCAGCCTGGAAATCCCGATGCCTCATGCGGTGATCATGGGACATTCGGTGCGGCAGGCTCAGTCTGCGACGCAGTCTCCGGCCCTGCGGGCAGGGTGGCGGCGCGGCGCACATCCGCGATCACGCCGGTGATCAGGGCCTCCAGCGCCTCCGCCACGATGCGTCCCACCCGCGTCAGCGGCTTGCGGCTGTCCATGGCGATGCTGACCATCTGCGGCTCTGCGCCCTTGTCGCGCACTGGCCGGAAGACGAGCGTTCCCCCGATCAGCTCTGGCGCGGCGTCGAGTTCGGAAGTGAAGGCCACATAGCCCTTCTCGCGGGCGAGGATCTTCACGAGCTGGAGCGAATTGGTTTCCACCGTCTTGCGATCCTGGGTGAAAAGCCAGCCGTGTCGCGCCTCAAGATAGCGCCGGATCATCAGGGCGCGGCTCTGGAGCACAATGGGGTGGGCCACCACCTCCTGAAGGCTGAGGGACGGACGGCGCGCCAGGGGATGATCGGGCGCGATCACGCAGCCGAAGGGCAGTTCCGCCGACCATATGACGTGAATGTCCCTGCGGGGAGAGAGGTTGAACACCGCCGCAATGTCCGCTTCGCCGGCGGTGAGCGCCGCCACGGCGGCATCGGTGCTGGCCACTTCCACGTCCAGCGAGATGCGAGGGTGATGGGCATCCAGATGCGCGATCAGGGCGGGCAGGATGCCGTTCACATGGCTGTCCATGGCCACCACCCGCACAAGGCCCTGATTGATGCCCTGAAGCTGGCGCAACTCGGCCGCTGCGCGGCGCTCATCGGCCATCCACCGGCGAGCCAAAGTCACGATCGCATCCCCCGCCGGCGTGAGGCGCATGCCCTTGGCCACCCGCTCGAACAGGGGAACGCCCAGCGTGTCCTCCAGCTGGAGCACCTGCCGGTTGATGGCGGAGGCGGCAACGTTCAGGTCCTTCGCCGCGCGCTGGATGGAGCCGGAACGGGCGACCTGCTCGGCATAGCGCAGGGCGGCGGGAACAAGGGAGGCCGGCACTGTCATCTCCATGCGCATTTTGCGTATGGAAAAGTATCAAATATGCGATGGACGGCAATGGCCGGCGGGATGACACTCCGGACGCGCGAAACGGATGCGCGCCATCACTGATCCAGAGTCTGATCCAGCATCAGGCTCTCGCGAGGCCGGGACCATGAGCCAATCCGCCGGGCATGCCTTGACCCTCCGGAGCATTTCCCATGCTTTCGGTGCCGTGGTGGCGGCCAATGGCATCGACCTCGACATCCGCCCCGGCGAACTCGTCTCCCTGCTTGGCCCCTCCGGTTGCGGCAAGACCACGCTGCTGAAGATCATCGCCGGCTTCCTGCGGCAGACATCCGGCGATGTGCTGGTGGATGGGGCCTCCATCTCTCACCTGCCCACCCACCAGCGGCGCATCGGCATCGTGTTCCAGAACTACGCCCTGTTCCCGCACATGAGCGTGGCGCAGAACATCGCCTATGGCCCGGTTGCGGCGGGATGGCCGAAGGCGGAAGTCGCCGCCGTCGTCACCGAGATGCTCGACGTGGTGCAGATGGCCGCGTTCCGTGACCGGCTGCCCCGTGAACTGTCGGGCGGCCAGCAGCAGCGCGTGGCGCTGGCCCGCTGCCTCGCCATCCGGCCCAGAATTCTCTTGCTGGACGAGCCCTTCAGCGCGCTCGACAAGAATCTGCGCCTCGACATGCAGATCGAGATCAAGCGCCTCCAGCGCCAGTCGGGCATCACCACCGTGATGGTCACGCACGATCAGGAAGAGGCGCTCGGTATGTCCGACAGGATTGCCGTTCTCTCGCGCGGAAATCTGGAGCAGTTCGCCAGTCCGTCGGACATTTATGACCGCCCGGACTCGTTGTTCGTCAACACCTTCGTCGGCACCGCGAACCTGCTGAAGGGCGAAATCGCGGGCCTTTCGCCCTCGGGCGCGGTCGTGCGGCTGGCGGATGGAAGCCTCATCGAAACCGGCCGCGCGACGCAGCTTGTCCCAGGCGCTCGCGTGCTGGTGCCGGTGCGACCGGAAGGCCTGCGCGTGAGCGCCGACGGCGCTGACGGTGCACTCGCCGCGGACGTCACCGCCGTTATGCCCATCGGCCCCTCCTTCATCTACGAGGTGGCGCTCGCCGATGGCACGCCGGTCAAGGTGGTGCAGGAGCGGGATGAGACCGCTCCGCTTTCCGGCCCGGTCTTCCTCCACATCAAGCCGAACCGCATCAGCGGCCTGTTTGCCGACCTTCCAGACGACACCCAGAAAAAGGGGAACTGACATGACCTTTGAGATGTCCCGCCGGGGCTTCCTCGCCTCCGTTTCGTCAGCCGCCGGCCTCGCTCTGCTGCCGCGCGGCGCCTTCGCCGCCGACGAACTGGTGGCGGCCACCTTCGGCGGCACCTGGGCCAATGTGCAAAAGCAGATCCTCGCGCCCTATTTCACCAAGCGGACGGGTGCGAGCGTGGTGCAATCCCCCATGCTGGCCACCGAGCAGATCGCCAAGCTCACCGCCGCCAAGGGCAACCAGCCACCCTTCGACGTGGCGATGCTGGACGAGGGGCCGGCGCTGGAAGCCATCGATGCCGGCCTGATTGCGAAATACGATCCGGCAAAATCCCCCAACTTCGCCGCCCTGAATCCGCAGTTCCAGGGTGCCTATGGCCCCGCCATCACCATGCAGGCCATCGGTATCGCCTACAATCCGAAGACCGTGAAGACGCCGCCGACCTCGTGGGAAGACCTCTGGAAGCCGGAATACAAGGGGCGCGTCGGCATCACCTCGCTCGCCTCGACGCTCGGTCTCGCCTTCCTGCTGGACATCAACCGGCTGGCGGGCGGCACCGAGGCGAACATGGAGCCGGGCTTCAAGCTGAAGCCGGACCTCGCCTATGCCTATGTGGACAGCCAGATTTCCCCCGACGTGCAGGGCGAAATGCAGAAGTCGCCGTGGAACGTCATCCCCACCAGCAGCAAAGTTCCCTATGGCGGCCTCGTGGCGGAGAAGATCGCCAAGAGCCCGGCCGACCTCGACAAGATGGTGTTCTTCGACTGGAAGGTGGTGAACCAGAACCGCGCCGCGTGGACCCAGCAGTTCAACCGCGACATCCGGGTGTGACCATGGCCGGCGCCGCGTCCTCCCCCTCCAGAGACTGGGCGCTCGCGGTGCCGCTCGCGGTCCTCTTCGCGTTGTTCTTCATTGCTCCGCTCGGCCTGCTGGTTTCCATCAGCTTCCAGACCGAGCGGCAGATGACCGGAGCGCTGGGGCTTGGCCAGTATGCCGCCTTCCTCACCGACGATCTGAACCTCGCGGTGCTGCGCGATACGCTGCTCGTGGGGGTGAAGGCCACCATCCTGTGCCTTCTCTTCGGCTATCCGCTGGCGTGGCTGTGCACGCGGGTATCCGCCCGCTGGCAGGCGGCGCTGATTTTTCTCATCGTGCTACCCATCGTCACCAGCGTGGTGGTGCGCACCTTTGCCTGGATCGTCATCCTCGGGCGGCGGGGCATCCTCAACGAGGCGATCCTGGCGCTCGGCCTTTCCGCCCAGCCGCTGCGCCTGCTGTTCAGCGAGACCGGCGTGGTCATCGTTCTGGCTCAGGTCCAGATGCCGCTCATGGTGCTGCCGCTCATCACGGCGATCCAGCGCATCGACCCGAACCTGGAAAGCGCCTCGCAGGCGCTCGGGGCGGGGGCCTGGCGCACCTTCTTCAAGGTGACGCTGCCGCTCTCGCTGCCGGGGATCATCGCTGGCACGATCCTGACCTACACCGCCTGTGTAACCGCCTTCGTCACGCAGTCGCTCATCGGCGGTTCGCGGCTGCTCTACATGCCCATGATGATCTTCCAGCAGGCCATGGACCTCCAGAACTGGCCGTTTGCCGCTGCGGTCTCCGTGATCTTCATGGCCTCCGTCCTGCTCATTGTCGCCCTGCTGATCGCGCTCTCGCGCAGCCGTGCGGCCCGGCCCTACGGCTAGGAGGGAGCCACGATGCGCGACTGGCAGACACTCTCCTTCAATGCCCTGTTCGGGCTCATCTCCCTCATCTGCATCATCGTGCTGGCGGGGCCGACGCTGGTCATCCTCATCCTGTCCTTCACCGGCGAGGAGGCACTGCACTTTCCCCCCGCCAGCTATTCGTTCCGCTGGTACCTGGCGCTGCTGGACGCCAACGAGTTGCAGGCGGCGCTGTGGATCAGCCTGAAGGTGGCAGCCATCAGCGTGACGGTCTGCGTCGTTCTTGGCGTCGCGGCCGCGCTGGCCATCGTGCGGAGCACCGGATCCATCGCGCGGGTGCTGGAGACGGTGTTCATGTCGCCGCTCATCCTGCCGGCGCTGGCCTTCGGATTTGCCGCCCTGATGCTGTTCTCGATGCTGGGAATGCGGCCCTCCATCCTGACGCTCGCCATCGGCCACATCATCGTGTGCGCCCCCTTCGTGCTGCGCACCACGCTCGCGAGCCTGATGCAGCTGGACCCGGCGCTGATCGATGCCTCGCGCAGCCTCGGGGCCTCCGGGCTTCACACCTTCCGGACGGTGACACTGCCCCTCATCAGCCGGGGCGTGGCCTCCGGGGCCTTCATCGCCTTCATGGCCTCCTTCGACAATGTGCCGGTGTCGCTATTTCTTCAGGACGCGCGCACGCAGGTTCTGCCCATCTATCTGTGGGACATCATCCAGAACCAGCTCGACAGCCGGGCCGCGTCCGCCTGCGGCGTCATCATCATCGCCACCGTGCTGCTGATGGTGCTGATGGAGCGGGTCGCCGGCTTTTCACGCTTCATGAAATGATCCCGGAGACGGATGTGCAGAGCGATCTCATCAGCCTCGACGACCTGAACGCCATGTCGGCCACGGATTTCGCCGCGTGCCTCGGTCCGGTCTTCGAGAATGCGCCATGGGTCGCCACGGCGGCGGCGGCCCTGCGGCCGTTTGCGAACCTGACCGCCCTCCACAAGGCGATGCTGGCGGACATTTTTGCCCTGCCGGCGGAGGCTCTGAGCCGGTTCCTGCGCGGCCATCCGCGCCTGTCCGCCGAGACCCTGCGGCGCGGCACGACGGCGGAATCCACCGTCGAGCAGACCGCTATCGGGCTGGACGGGCTGGATACGGACCTGAGCGCCCGGCTTGAGACCCTCAACAGGGCCTATGAGGCGCGGTTCGGTTTCCCCTTCATCCTTGCGGTGCGCAAGGCCTCGCTGGAGACCCTGTTCGCCACTTTCGAACGGCGCCTCGTCGCAAGTCCGGAAGCGGAGCGGGCGGAAGCCATGGCAGAGGTGGCCGCCATCTCCTGGATGCGCCTCCTGGACCGCGTCCGCGCGGCCCCCACCGGCAGCGTCTCGACCCATGTGCTCGACACGGTGCGGGCGGCACCGGCGGGGGGGCTGGCGGTGGAGCTGTGGCGACGTGAAAGCGACGGGGACATGACCCGCATCGTCTCCTTCGTCACCAATGAGAATGGTGCCTGCGACGGCAACCTGCTTGAAGGCGGACACCTTGCAGCCGGCACCTATGAGTGGCGCTACGATACGCCCACCTATTTCGCCCGGCACGGCTATGCGACGCCGGCACGCACGTATCTCGGCACGGTGCAGGTGGCTTTCACGGTCTGGAACCCGGAGGAGCACTTCCATGTGCCCCTGCTGCTCTCTCCGGGGTCTTATACGACCTATCGCGGAAGCTGACCCGCAGCCCCGGCGCTTGCGCGCCCTGTGGCGGTCACCCGCGACGGATTTGATGTCCTACGGATGCGACGCCAGTCTCCGGTGTCCCACGGTCAACGCGACCATTGCGATGACAAGGGGCACCAAAGCGAGCGCGAGCAGCGTGTTCCAGCCAAAGGCCGACAGCAGACCGCCGGACAGGAAGGAGCCGACGGCCATCGTTCCGAAGACGGCGAAGTCGTTGAAGGACTGAACGCGGGCCTTCTCTTCAGGCCGATGGCAATCCAGAACCATGGCCGAAGCGCCTACGAAGCCGAAGTTCCAGCCGATTCCGAGCAGGACCAGCATCGCCCAGAAATGCCCGACCTCGATGCCGAACAGGCCGACCACCGCAGCCACCCCGATGAGGCCAAGCCCGGTCGCCACAATCCGGGTTGCACCGAAGCGGCTGATCAGGCGCCCTGTCCAGAAGCTCGGGCCATACATGGCGATCACATGCCATTGCAGGCCGAGATTCGCCGATTCCTGCGAGTGGCCGCACAGCCTCATGGCCAACGGTGCCGCCGTCATGAGGAAGTTCATGAGAAGATAGGAGACGACGCCGCAGGTGACGGCGAGGATGAAGCGGGGTTGCTGGATGATGATGCCCAGCGGCCGCCCGCCTTCTCGCTCGGCGACACTGGGCGGTGGAAGCTTGACCCCGATCAGGACAATAGCGGAAAGGCCAGCCGCAACGGCCTGCCCGATGAAGGTGGCCGCAAACAGATAGGGCTCCGACAGGTGCATCGTGTAGGTGACGAGTTGCGGCCCGAGCACGCCTGCGAAGACGCCACCCGCCATCACCGCCGACAGGGCGCGGGGCCGCCGTTCCGGGGCCGCACAATCGGTGGCGGCGAACCGGAAGCTCAGGACAACGGCGGCATATACACCGGCGAAGAAGGTCGCGACGCAGAACAGCCAGAAGGACGCCTTGACCACGGCGAGGGACGCGACGAGCCCGGCGAGGCCTCCGCAGAGCGTCCCCAGCATGAAAACGGAACGGCGGCCATGGCGTTGGGCGATGACGCCTGCGGGCAGGGTGCAGACTGCCATGCCCACCACAAAGATGGAGATGGGCAGTGT
>NCCY01000393.1 GCA_002279855.1 Rhizobiales bacterium 12-68-15 | reverse complement strand
GCGGCGCGCCACGTCTCGCGAAAGCTCGCGAGACGTGGGCACAGGGGGCAGTCGGGTTCCGGCTCATGCCCCACGGGCAGGCCTTTCGCGGCGGCGTGTCAGCATCAGCGGGCGTGCGGGCTCAGCCGTCCTGCGGTTCCGCCGGGGCGGCGCCACGGCGTTCCAGGAAGCGCGGCGTCTCCTGCATGCGGCCCTGCCGTTCGGCCGGATCGCGGCCGATCTTGGCCTGGAGGTCCACCAGATCCATGAACACATCCGCCTGACGGCGCAGGTCGTCCGCAATCAGCGGCGGCTGGGTCTGGATGGTGGAGACGACGCTGACGCGCAGCCCCTTGCGCTGGAGCGCCTCAACCAGGCAGCGGAAATCGCCATCGCCAGAGAACAGAATGATGTGGTCTACATGGCCAATGAGTTCCATGGCATCGACGGCGATCTCGATGTCCATGTTTCCACGGACACGGCGCCGACCCTGGGAATCAGTGAATTCCTTGGCCAGTTTGGTTACAACCGAGTAACCGTTATAGTCGAGCCAGTCTAGAAGAGGTCTAATCGAGGAGTATTCCTGATCCTCGATCAGCGTGGTGTAGTAGAAGGCGCGAAGCAGATATCCGCGAGACTGGAATTCCTTCAGCAGTCTCTTGTAGTCGATATCAAAACCAAGAGCCTTCGTGGCGGAGTACAGGTTCGCACCATCGATCAACAGTGCTGTTTTTTCATTTGATATCATGTATCGCCCGCAACTAGGAAAGCGTGTAGACGCGCCGGATTTGCTTAAAAATGCCCCACCAGAGTTTGCTTTTCCTATGCCTGTAAAAAAAGCGCAAGCGAAAAGAATGAGGATGGGTTGCGTACTGACATTATATAGGGTAACCAAGCCCGCTTCCAAAATCGTTCGTATCGCAATTTGCACGAGGAGTGCCGTCCATGGCCCGCGTCACAGTCGAAGACTGCATCGACAAGGTCGATAACCGCTTCGAGCTGGTCCTCCTCGCCGGGCACCGCGCCCGCATGATCTCGTCCGGCGCCCCCATCACCATCGACCGCGACAACGACAAGAATCCTGTCGTCGCCCTGCGTGAGATCGCGGACGAGACGGTGAGCCCCGAGGACCTCAAGGAAGACCTGATCCATTCGCTCCAGCGCTACACCGAGGTGGACGAGCCGGAGCCCGAGACGGTTCCGATGATCGCCTCCAGCGAATCCGGCTCCTCCGATGATTCGGAAGTGGTGATGGATCGCATGACCGAGGAAGAACTGCTGGCCGGCCTTCAGGGCCTCGTGCCGCCGGAGCACACGGACGACGACGAGGGCTGAACCGCCCCGGTTTCGACCGCGAGACACGAAAAAGGGACGGCCCGG
>NCCY01000151.1 GCA_002279855.1 Rhizobiales bacterium 12-68-15 | reverse complement strand
GGCGCGCTGGAGGCCGCCCGCGCGGCGAAGCTCCGGCCGGATTTCATTCTGGTGGATTATCACCTGGACGGCGGACACGGCATCGAGGCGGTGACCCGGTTGCGCCGGACATTCGGGGCGCTGCCCGCCGTGCTGATCACGGCGGACCGGACCCGCAAGGTGCGCGATGCCGCCCGCGAGGCGGATATGGATCTGCTCAACAAGCCGCTGAAGCCGGCCGCCCTGCGGGCGCTGCTGGCCCGCGGCCGCCTCGCCCGGCCGGCGGCGGAATAAGCGTCTGCCGCGCGGCAGAGGGTGACCGGCGTCGGCTCAAGGCCGGTCGGTGCCCTCCGGCGACTGTGTCCACAGCTTCCTGGCGGGCACGGGATAACCCTTTTTCCTCCCCGACCGTGCCCAATATTCGCCCCGATCCGCCGCGACCTTGGCGCCTGTCGAAAAGAGGTGCTGACGGAGCCTGTAGCGGTTTCAAAGAAGGTGCCCTGCTTTCACCAGTCATTCCGCGTCAATATTTCATTAACCCTATCGGAGATCGCCATGACATTTACGATCAATGTGCCGGTGTTTCCGATGCGCAAGGAAATCGAGGCGCGTCGCGGCCGGTCAAATGCCTCGCTCAACGGTGCAGCCTCTGCCCGGCAGCGGTCTCGCGATGCTGAAGGTTTCCTTGAGCTTGAGCTTCTCCCGCTCGACCAACTCGACCGGGTGGAAAGCGCCCGCTCCCGCCAGCGCAGGGGCATGCATGGGCCGCTCGCGGGCCGCAACTGAGGGGGCTGCGGGAAGCGCCGGGGGTCGCATGGCATCGGGCGGCATGTTCCGGTAAGGTGCGCCCGACTGCCCGACGGAGCCGCGATGCCACAGGACCAGAAGCCCGCCACCGAGACGCATTTCGGCTACCGCACCGTCCCGCTCGACGAGAAGCAGGGGCTGGTAGACGATGTGTTCCACAAGGTGGCGCGGCGCTACGACATCATGAACGACCTGATGTCGGGCGGACTGCACCGGCTCTGGAAGGATGCGCTGGTCGCCAAGGTGCGCCCGCCCAAGGGCGCCCGACCCTTCCAATTGCTGGATCTTGCCGGCGGAACGGGGGATGTTTCGTTCCGCGTGGTGCGGGCCGGCGGCGAGGCGACGCGGGCCATCGTGGCGGATATCAATACGGAAATGCTGGAGGTCGGCCGCGAGCGGGCGCGCAAGGCGGGTCTTGATGACCGGGTGACCTTCCAGGAGGCCAATGCCGAGGCGCTGCCGTTTCCGGATGCCATGTTCGACGCGGTGACCATCGCCTTCGGCATCCGCAACGTGCCGCGCATTCCGGTGGCGTTGAGCGAGATGCGGCGCGTCCTGAAGCCGGGTGGGACCGCTTATGTGCTCGAATTCTCGCAGGTCGATGTGCCTGTGCTCGACAAATTCTACGAGACGTATTCCTTCAAGGTGATTCCGGCCATCGGCCAGCGGGTGGCGGGCGATGCCGAGCCGTATCGCTATCTGGTGGAATCGATCCGCCGCTTTCCTCCCCCCGAGGCTTTCGCGCGTCTGATGCGGGAGGCGGGGTTCTCCCGCGTGGCGTTCACCTCCATGACCGGGAATGTGGTGGCGCTGCATTCCGGCACCCGCATCTGACGGCGCCGCAAGCGTCGGGACTGGATTTTCCGCGTGATCCTGCTCATCGCCGACTTCGCCCGTCTTGCCCGTGCCGGCTATGTGCTGGCGCGGGAGGGTGTGCTCAGCCTTGTCTCTCCGCTGGCGGCGCCGCCGCCGGCGCGCCCGCTGCTGCGGATCGCGCGGCTGATCGCGCGGCCCGATGCGGGAACGCGCGCGGCGCGGATCGCGGCGGCCCTCGGGCGGCTCGGGCCGTCTTACATCAAGCTCGGCCAGTTCCTCGCCACCCGCCCGGACGTGGTGGGCGCCTCCGTTGCCCGCGACCTTGAAATCCTCCAGGACCGGATGCCCCCCTTCGGGCAGGACGTGGCCGAGGCGCGGGTGGCCGAGGCGCTGGACCGCCCGCTGAGCGAGGCCTTCGCCGCGTTCGGCCCGGCGGTTGCCGCCGCCTCCATCGCCGAGGTGCACCAGGCCGAGGTGCGCGACGCCGATGGCGTGCGCCAGGTGGCGGTGAAGATCCTGCGGCCGGACATCGAGCACCGCTTTTCCTCCGACATGGCAAGCTTCCGCCGGGTCGCCGCCTTTGCCGAGCGGATGTTTCCGGAGGCGCGGCGCCTGCGTCTCGAAGCCATCGTTGAAACCATGGCCCGCTCCGTCTCCATGGAGATGGACCTGCGGCTGGAGGCGGCCGCCTATGCGGAGCTGAAGGAAAACACGCAGGAGGATGCGGAGACCTATATCCCCTCCGTGGACTGGGACCGCTCCAGCCGCGAGGTGCTGACCACCGAATGGATCGACGGCATCAAGCTGTCGGACCGCGCGGCGCTGGAGGCGGCGGGGCATGACCTGAAGGCGCTGGCGCGCATCGTCATGCAGTCCTTCCTGCGGCAGGCCATGCGCGACGGCTTCTTCCATGCCGACATGCATCCCGGCAACCTGTTCGTGAATGCGCAGGGCCGGCTGGTGGTGGTGGATTGCGGCATCATGGGCCGCCTCGGCGCTGCGGAGCGGCGCTTCCTTGCGGAAATCCTCTACGGCTTCATCACCCGCAACTGGCGGCGCACGGCGCAGGTGCATTTCGAGGCCGGCTATGTGCCGATGCACCATTCGGTGGAGGACTTCTCGCTGGCCATCCGCGCCATCGGCGAGCCGATCCATTCCCGCAGCGCCGAGCAGATCTCCATGGCGAAGCTCCTGTCGCTGCTGCTGGAAGTGACGGCGCTGTTCGACATGAAGACGCGGCCCGAACTGCTGCTGCTCCAGAAGACCATGGTGGTGGTGGAGGGCGTCGCCCGCTCGCTGGACCCGCAGCTCAACATGTGGACCACCGCCGCCCCGGTGGTGGAGGACTGGATCGCCCGCAATCTCGGCCCGCTCGGCCGGCTTCAGGATGCGGGCGCGGGCATCGGCGAGGTCGGCAGCTTCGTCGCCGATGTGCCGGGCCTGCTGACGCGCGCCGGGCGGGTGGTGACCCAGCTCGACGAATCCACCCGCAACGGCCTCACCCTCTCGCCGGAAACCCTTGAGGGCATCGGGCGGGCCGAGGCGCGCCGCGCCTTCTGGGGCAATGCCGCGCTCTGGGTCATCGCGGCGGCGCTGTTGATCCTTGCGCTGAAATGACCGGGTCGGCAGGGGACGCGCGCAGAGGGCGCGCGCCGGAGGCGGGCATGACGGCCGGCTTCACGGTCCGTGCCATCGCCCCGGACGACGCCGCCGCGTGGCGTGAGCTGTGGGCCGGCTATTGCGCCTTTTACGAGACGCAGGTGTCCCCCGCCGTCACCGCCCGCACCTTGTCCCGCATGCTTGATCCTGCAATGCCCATGATCGGGCGCGTCGCGCTGAAGGACGGCGTGGTGGCGGGCTTCAGCATTTCGGTTGTTCATGACGGCACCTGGGTGGAGGCGCCCGTCTGCTATCTGGAAGACCTGTTCGTTGATCCGCGCTGCCGGGGGCAGGGCATCGGCCGCGCGCTGATCGCGGATCTGGTGGATCTCGGCCGGGCGGCCGGCTGGTCGCGGCTCTACTGGCACACACGCACCGACAATCCGGCGCGCCGGCTCTATGACATGTTCACCCCGGCGGATGACTTCGTGCGCTACAGGCTCAAGCTGTAGCGTGTCGCCGGACGGCGCGTCCCGTGCCGGCCTTGACGCGCCACCTGCACGGGTCTGGTGAAAGCGGCCGGAAACTCGCATAACACCTACGGTCCGGGACGGCGGCGGGGCGGATTGGCCCGGGCGCCGCGCGGACCCCGGGATGATGAGGCAAACCCTTCGACCCTTGGTATAAGGTCGATCAAAAGTCCTGCCGCGCGGCGCGGCAGGGTCACCATGCTTGCCGCGCGGCGGCACGGGGAGGAGAGCGGCCATGCTTCACGAACGGCGCATTCTGCTCATCATCGGCGGCGGCATCGCTGCCTATAAATGCCTGGACCTCATCCGCCGCCTCAAGGAGCGCGGCGCGTCGGTGCGGGTCATCCTGACCGAGGCGGCGAAGCAGTTCGTGACGCCCCTCTCGGTGGGCGCGCTGTCCGGCGAGCGGGTGTTCAACGACCTGTTCGACCTCACCGCCGAGCATGATATCGGCCATATCCGCCTGTCGCGCGAGGCCGACCTGATCGTGGTGGCGCCCGCGACAGCCGACCTGATGGCCAAGGCCGCCAACGGGTTTGCGGACGATCTCGCCTCCACCGCCCTGCTGGCCACCGACAAGCCGGTGCTGATGGCCCCCGCCATGAACCCGCGCATGTGGGCGCACCCCGCCACCCGCCGCAATGCCGCGCGCCTTCGGGAGGACGGGATTGCCTTTGTCGGCCCCAATGCCGGCGCCATGGCGGAGCGCGGCGAGTTCGGCGAAGGGCGCATGGCCGAGCCGCTGGAGATCATCGCCGCCATGGAGGCGCGCTTTTCCGGTCAGACCGCGCTTCTGAAGGGCCGGCGCGTGCTGGTCACGTCCGGCCCGACCCATGAGCCCATCGATCCGGTGCGCTACATCGCCAACCGCTCCTCCGGCAAGCAGGGCCACGCCATCGCGGCGGCGGCGGCGGCAGCCGGGGCGGAGGTGACGCTGATCTGCGGTCCGGTGGAGATTGCCGACCCGCGCGGCGTTACCGTGCTTCATGTGGAAAGCGCGCAGGAAATGATGGCGGCGGTGGAGGAAAGCCTCCCCGTGGATGCCGCCGTGTTCGCGGCGGCGGTGGCCGACTGGCGGGTGGCCAGCGCGGCCGAGCAGAAGATCAAGAAGACCGGGGAAGGGGCGCCCGGCCTCGCTCTGGTGGAAAACCCCGACATTCTCGCCTCCGTCTCCCGTCACCACGCGCTGCGCCCGCGCCTCGTGGTGGGGTTTGCCGCGGAGACGGAGAAGGTGGTGGCGAACGCGCAGGCCAAGCGCGCCCGCAAGGGCTGCGACTGGATCGTCGCCAATGACGTGTCGCCCGCGACCGGCATCATGGGCGGGGATGTGAACACCGTCCATCTGGTGACGGCGGACGGGGTGGAGGACTGGCCTGCCGCCAGCAAGGCGGAGGTGGCGCGCAAGCTGGTGGCCCGGATTGCCGGGACGCTGGCGGGCGAGGGAGAGGGTTGATGTCGATTTCGGTGAATGTGGAACGCCTGCCCCACGGCGCGGACCTGCCGCTGCCGGCTTATGCCAGCGCGCAGGCGGCGGGGCTCGACCTGATGGCGGCGCTGCCGGCCGATGCCCCGCTGGTGCTGGCGCCGGGGGACTGGGCGGCGGTGCCCACGGGCCTCGCCATTGCCTTGCCCGAGGGCTTCGAGGCGCAGGTGCGCCCGCGCTCGGGCCTCGCCTTCAAATCCGGCGTGACCGTGCTGAACGCGCCGGGAACGGTGGATGCGGACTATCGGGGCGAGGTGAAGGTGCTGCTGGTCAATCACGGCCGCGACCCGTTCGAGGTGACGCGCGGCATGCGCATCGCCCAGATGGTGGTGGCGCCGGTGACGCGAATAAAGCTGGCAGAAATCGGAAAATTGGAAGAAACTGCACGCGGCGTCGGTGGATTTGGTTCAACGGGTCTTCTCGGCGCGCCCGTTCACGAATAGCACAGCGAAATGCCGCGTTTATCCGACAAGAGCCTCCTCGCCATCGCCGCCGTCGTGGATGTCGCCATCCATGCGCGGGGCACGCCCGTTGCCGCCAAGGCGCTGGCCGCCCGGCATGACCTGCCGCCGCGCCGGCTGGAGCCGGTGTTGCAGGCGCTGGTGCATGCCGGCGTTCTCAAGGGCGTGCGCGGTCCGCGCGGCGGCTATGAACTGGCGCGCGAGCGGCGCCGTGTGACCGTCGCCGAGATCGTGCGCGTGGTGGAAGGCGCCGACGGCGAGCAGGATATCGTCCTGCCGCCGCTCGTGACGCAGGTGGTCCAGCCCGCCGTGGCGGCTGCCGAGGACACGTTCGATGCCGCCCTCGGCACGGTGACCCTTGAGGATCTGTGCCGCGCGGCCGACACCAGCGGCCACGGTTCCGAGCACGATCGCATCGACTTCATCATCTGACGGGCCGCAGACAAGCAGCCCGCAAACTGGCATGGGAGTGCCGTCCATGGCGGAAACCGCGAACAAGCCCGGTCGCGGCCGGGTCTATGACTCCATCACCGAGACCATCGGCAACACGCCCCTGGTGCGCCTGAAGCGCCTGCCGCAATTGCGGAACGTGAAGGCCGACATCCTCGCCAAGCTCGAATTCTTCAACCCCATCGCGAGCGTCAAGGACCGCATCGGCGTCGCCATGGTGGACGCCATGGCCGAGGAAGGCGTGCTGCATCCCGACACCGTGCTGGTGGAGCCCACCTCCGGCAATACCGGCATCGCGCTGGCCTTCGTCGCCGCCGCGCGGGGCCTGCGGCTGATCCTCGTCATGCCGGAATCCATGTCCATGGAGCGGCGCAAGATGCTGGCGCTGCTGGGCGCGGAACTGGTTCTCACCCCCGCGCCGCTCGGCATGAAGGGCGCCGTCGCCCGCGCCGAGGAGCTGCTGCGGGAACTGCCGCGCGCGGTGATGCCCCAGCAG
>NCCY01000150.1 GCA_002279855.1 Rhizobiales bacterium 12-68-15 | reverse complement strand
GCACGTGTTGCGCACCTCTGTCGTGTTGGCGAGTTTGAAGGGCCGGATCGCACTGGCATGTGCCTCCTCGACGCCGCCGAAGCCGAAAGCGCCAAGGGAAGCCGGAAGGCAAGGTGCAGGCGTGGCTGCCGGTGGCCTCGTTCGGCAATCCGGACTGGTTCAAGCCCGGCGAGAACACCTGGACCACCAATGCCGCCGCCGCGAAGCTGGTGCGCGATCCCGCATCCGGCGCGGAGATGCTGCATCTGCAATGGGCGGAAGGGGCGGCCAGCCCGAAGGTGGAACTAACCAGCAAGGCGGTGACCCGCGACTGGTCGGTGGATCTGGCGGCACCGGGCACGCCGGCCGCCCTGACCGCGGACGAGCGCCGCGTGAACACGGCCGCGACCGACCTGATCCCCACTTCCGGCATTGTCCGGGAGACGTCCGACAGGATCGTTGCCGGCAAGGGCGATGATCTCCAGAAGGTGCATGCCATCTTCGAGTGGATCGTCGAGAACACCTATCGCAACGCCGCCACGCGCGGTTGCGGCATCGGCGATATCGCGGCCATGCTCAAGAGCGGCAATCTGGGCGGCAAGTGTGCGGACCTGAACGCGCTGTTTGTCGGCCTCGTGCGGTCGCAGGGCATCCCCGCCCGCGATGTCTATGGCCTGCGCGTGATGCCCTCGCAGTTCGGCTACAAGAGCCTCGGCGCGGGATCGGACATCGTCACCAAGGCGCAGCATTGCCGCTCCGAGGTCTATCTCTCGAACTTCGGCTGGGTGCCCATGGACCCGGCGGACGTGCGCAAGGTGGTTCTGGAGGAGCCGCCGGGCAAGCTGGCGCTGGATGATCCCAAGGTGGTGGCCGCCCGCAAGGCGCTGTTCGGCGGCTGGGAAGGCAACTGGTTTGCCTACAACACCGCCCATGACGTGAAGCTGCCCGGCCATGACGGGCCGAGCCTGCCCTTCCTCATGTATCCGCAGGCGGTGACGGCGGCGGGGATGCTGGACTGCCTCGATCCGGACAGCTTCCGCTACACCATCCGCTCGGCCGAGATTGCGGTGTAGGGGACGCAAACTGTTTCCCGACTGCGGGAGACACAGGAGCCGCGAAATCCCTTTCCCCTTTCGGGGGAGGGGGCAGGGAAAGGCCGGGCGCGCCTTCCCGCCCGTTATTCCCGGCGAAGCGGCCCTCCACCGCCGTTCCGGCGGTGCCCCCTCCCCAACCCTCCCCCGCTTCGCGGGAGAGGGGGCGCCGGTGGCGAGGGACGGGGGGCGGAGGGCCGGTCGGGGCGCGATGCGTCGCCCGGTGATGTGATGACACGGCCGCGCTGTCGCCGGACCTGATCCGGACCGACGGTGCCGGCACAAGATGGAAAGCAGGATTTGATGACCGATACCCCTTTCCGCCTCACCAGCCTTGCCCATGGCGGCGGCTGCGGCTGCAAGCTGGCGCCTTCCGTGCTTCAGGAGCTTCTGGCCGGAGGGCCGATGGCCGGCCCGTTCGAGCGGCTGCTGGTGGGAACGGAGACGGGCGACGACGCCGCCGTTTGGGATCTGGACGGGGACACCTGCATCATCGCCACCACCGACTTCTTCATGCCGGTGGTGGATGATCCCGATCATTTCGGCCGCATCGCCGCGACCAATGCCATCTCGGACATCTATGCCATGGGCGGCACGCCCATCATGGCGCTGGCCATTCTCGGCATGCCACTCGGCAAGGTGGACACCGCCATCGTGCGGGCGATCCTGCAAGGGGGCGCGGCGGTGTGCGCGGAGGCGGGCATTCCGGTCGCCGGCGGCCATTCCATCGACAGCCCGGAGCCGATCTACGGGCTGGCGGTCATCGGCACGGCGAAGAAGGCCGACATCCGCCGCAATTCCGGCGCGCGGGAAGGCGATGCGCTCATCCTCACCAAGGCGTTGGGCGTCGGCGTCTATTCCGCCGCCTTCAAGAAGGAGGCGCTCTCCTCCGATGGCTATGACGAGATGATCGCGTCCACCACGCTGCTCAACCGCATCGGCGCGGTGCTGGCGAAGGATGCCGATGTCCATGCCATCACCGATGTGACGGGCTTCGGCCTGCTGGGCCATGGCCTGGAAGTGGCGCGGGGGTCGGGCGTCGGGATCGAGGTGGCGTTTTCGGCGCTGCCCTTCCTCTCCCACGCCCGCGCGCTGATCCGGCAGGGCTTCGTCACCGGCGCGTCGCTGCGCAACTGGGCGAGCTATGGCGAGGCGGTGACCCTGCCGGCAGCGACCGAGGACTGGCAGCGGCATCTGCTGACCGACCCGCAGACCTCCGGCGGCCTGCTGGTGTCCTGCGCGCCCGAGGCGGCGGACCGGCTGGTGGAGGACATCCGGGCGGCCGGCTACCCCGCCGCGTGCCGCATCGGCGCCGTGGTGGCCGGTGCGGGCACGATGAAGGTGCGGGATCTCGGGAACGGCTGAGCTTCGGCCGGCGTTCTGGTGCGCAGGTGAAACGCACACAGGACTGCCCCGCATGACACGCCCGCTCACATTCGCACTCGCCGCCGCCGTGGCGCTCGCCGCGCCGCTGGCGCCGGCCTTCGCCCAGTCATCCGCCCCGTCCACCGCCGGATGCGAGGCGACCCCCACGGCGTCGGCGACCCCCACGGCGTCGGCGACGCCTCCGGCGCAGGGGGCGGATTCCGGCACCAAGCCGGGGGGCGACGGCTCCACCGCCTGGAGCGGCGGCACCGGTGGCTCGCATATCGGCACGACGCCGGGCGCGCCGACGCCGGGCTCTCCCACCGCCCATCCCCCGACCGTGCAGGGCGTCAATCCCTCGGTGGTCGGGCCGGCACGCCGCGACTGCTGAGGCGCCTCACTCTTCGCCGAGATAGCGCCGGCGCAGATGGGTGATGAACACGGATGCGTCCAGCGGGCGGCCGGTGGCGCGCGTCAGCAGGTCGTCGGTCTCGTGCAGCGAGCCCTGCTCGTGGATGTTGCTGCGCAGCCAGCGCACCACGGGGCCGAAATCGCCGCGCGCGATGCCGGGCAGCACATCGCCGTCCGCCCGCTTTGCGGCGTCGAAGAGCTGCGCCGCCGTCATGGCGCCCAGCGTGTAGGTGGGGAAATAGCCCCAGCCGCCGCTCGGCCAGTGGATATCCTGCAGGCATCCCACCCGGTCATTGGGCGGGGTGATGCCCAGCAGCTCCTGCATGCCGTCATTCCACGCGCCCGGCAGGTCGGCGAGGGCGAGATCGCCCCCGATCATCGCCTTTTCCAGCCGGTAGCGCAGGATGATGTGGGCGGGATAGGTGGCCTCATCAGCCTCGATGCGGATGAAGCCGCGCTTCACCTGCGTGTAATGGCGCAGAATGGCCTCGGCCTCCCATGCGGGGCCGGACCCGCCGAATGCCTCGCGCATCTTCGGCGCGGCGAAGGTGATGAATTCGCGGCTGCGGCAGGCCTGCATCTCCATCAGCAGGGACTGGCTCTCATGCACGCTCATGGAGCGGGCCTGTCCCACCGGCTGGTGGAGATAGGCCTGCGGGCGGCCCTGCTCGTAGAGCGCGTGGCCGGTCTCGTGCATCACGCCCATGAAGGCGCGGGCGAAATCGGCCTCATCATAATGGGTGGTGATGCGCACATCATTGTCCGCCCCGCCGCAGAACGGGTGGGCGGAGACATCAAGCCGGCCGCGCTCGAAATCGAAGCCGAGCACGCGCATCATGGCGAGCCCCAGCCCGCGCTGGGCTTCCACCGCGAACGGGCCTTCCAGCGGCGCCACCGCCGGCAGGCGGGACTGGTGGGCGATGGCGGCATCGGTGAAGCCGGGCAGGAATGCCGCGAGATCCGCGAACAGCGCGTCGATCCGGTGTGCGCGCGCGCCGGGCTCGTAATCGTTCAGCAGCGCGTCATAGGCGGAGAGGCCGAGCTTCTCGCCCTTGGCGGCGCCGATCTCCCGCTGCAGGCGGAGCACCTCCTGGAGCGTCGGCAGGAGGGCGGCGAAATTCGCATCCTGCTTCGCCTGCCGCCATGTCATCTCGCAGGCCGACACCGCCTTGCTGGAGGCTTCCACCAGATCGCCGGGCAGGGCGGTCTCCACCGTGTAGATGCGGTGAATCTCGCGGATATTGGCAAGCTCCCAGGTGCCGAGGCCGTCATCGTGCCGGGCCGAATCCAGCCAGTCGCCGATGCGCGGATCGGTGATCATGGCATGGTGGTTCACCCGCAGCAGCGCGAGGCTGTCCGCGCGCGTGCCCACCGAGCCCTTCGGCATCATGGTGTCGCTGTCCCATTGCAGGATGCCGATGGCATTGGACAGCGCGGAAGCGCGGGCGAAGTGGGAGGTGAGCGAGGCGTAGGCGCTGGCAGCGGTCATGGCGGTCCCCCGCCGTCCGGTGCAAAGACGCCGGACGGGTCCGACCTACCTAGGCAAGCGGACGGGGGAACTCAAGCTGCGGTGCGAAAAGGCCGCCCCGCGATGGAGGCGGCCGGGAGCGGCCTCAGGCGGCCTTGGGCGCCTTGCTGGCGGCGATCTCGCGGATATCGGCTTCCATGCGGGCGATGAAGGCCGCAAAGCCCTCCGGGTCCGAGGACACGGCGTTCAGTTCCGTCGTCCAGTTGGGACGGCGCAGCGTGAAGGTGGTGAAGGCGGTGTGGGCGCCGGTAACCTTGAGCAGATGGTCGGTGACGCGGGAGGGAAGGGCTTCCTCGATGAAATAGCCGAGGCCGTGATGGCCCTTCTTGAAGTCCGCGATGGCGCTGGCGGCATCGGCATAATGGCCCTGATCGATCTGCGCGGAAATCGCATCGATGAAGGCGAGAAGTTCCGGCTTGGCACTGCCCTTGGTGGCACCCATGACACTCTCCCTGAAGCTTGGCATTGAACAGCCATTTGCACGGTCTGCCCGCCGACCCGGCGCCCCCCCCGTGACGGGGGCGCTCTCGGATGGCAACGGGTGTTGCGTGCGTGGTATTCAATATGGCAGGTGCCTTGGGCTTTTCAACGGGGCCTCTGCTCGGCTCAGCCGGGCTCGGCCTTCCTGCCGCTGGTGCGTCCGCCCTCCTTGCCCGCCTTGCTGGCGAGTTCCCGATCCAGCGAGAAGCTGCGCTTCTCCGGTGGGGTGGAGCGACCGCCCACCGAGCCGGCCTTGGCGGCGAGACTTGCGTCCCGCGCAAAGCTGCGCTTCTCGGCCGGCACGCTCTTGCCGCCCATGCTGGCGATCTGGCGCCGTTTCTCGGGATCCATGGAGGCAAACCCCCGTCGCGATTTTGGCTTCTCGTCCATCTCCTGGCCCTGGAATGCGGGGCGGGTCGCCGGTGGAAAGGCCAGCCCCTGGGGAGGGACCGCCCCCGCCTGCGCCAGTTCATCCGTGGTCGCGAGGGCAGGAGCGGGTCCGGCGCGCGCCGTGCGACCCGTAGGATTGGGGCGTCCGGCGCGGCCTTCCGAGGAGCTAACGCCCGCATGCAGCGCCGGTTCCGGTTGCGATGCGCCAAGTGCTGCGCCAAGTGCCGTGCAAGGGCTGGGTGACGTGCGAGGCGTGAGGTCGCAATGTACGGGCCGGGCAAAAGCCCATAGCTTGTCGCCGCTTTCCTGATGGGCAGCGGACGTCCGCGCATCGCGGGCAATGGGGGATCAGATGAAGAAGCTCTATGTGACGGCGCTTGCGGCGGCACTGGTTCTGGCGGGGGCGCCCGCCATGGCCAAGGGCCCCGGCAAATATACGGTGAAGGGCACCAACTCCGCCGACAAGTCCACCTATACCGGCACGGCCACCATCACCAAGACCGGCGAGGACAGCTACCGGATCGTCAGCGTGATCGGCGACGACAAGTTCGACGGCTACGCCATCGGCGACGACGACCTGCTGGCCGTCACCTTCTCGGGCGGCGGCAATTCCAGCGTCGCGCTTTATGTGGCGCAGCCGGATGGCAGCTACAACGCGGTCTGGGCCTTCAAGGGGGACAAGAAGGTCTCCACCGAGACGCTCACCCCCCGGTGAGCCGTCGGTTCCGGCCGGTCAGGTCAGGTCGGAGAGATAATGGAAGCCGGTGGTGAGGCAGAGGCTGACGCGCCATTCCACCGGCACCTCATCCAGCGAAAACGCCAGCCGGTCGATCAGCAGGGCCGGCGCGCCCGAGGGCACGCCCAGCACCGCGGCATCCTCCTCGGAGCTTGAGACCGCCCGCAGCTTCTCGGTGGCGCGCGCCACCGTGATGCCGTAGCGCGCGGAATAGAGGCCGTAGAGATTGTTCGGCAGTTCCTTTTCGGTCAGGCCGGGGAACAGGCCGTCCGGAAGGGTCAGGCTCTCCACCAGCAGGGGGACGGCGTCCACCATGCGCACGCGGCGGATGCGCACCACCCGGTCGCCGCGATCGAGCCGCAGCATCTCCGCTTCCGCCGCCGAGGCCTTCGCCTTGCCGATGGACAGGACGCGGCTGTCGGGAAAGTGCCGCGTGCCGTCATTGGCGACCAGCTTGAAGAACTGGAACAGGATGCGGTCCTCGTCGTGGCGGGCCACGAAGGTGCCGCGCCCCTGCCGGCGCACCACGAGATTTTCCGACGCCATCTCGTCCAGCGCCTTGCGGACGGTGCCCTGGCTGACACCGAGATCGGCGGCAAGCTGCATCTCGCTCGGCAGCGGTTCGCCCGGCGCCCACACGCCGTCCACCATGCGGCGGATGAGCGTGTCGCGCACCTGCCGGTA
>NCCY01000392.1 GCA_002279855.1 Rhizobiales bacterium 12-68-15 | reverse complement strand
GCCCGCGAGATCGCGCAGGCGAGCGGCGTGCCGCTGCTGCCGGGCACCGGCCTGATCGAGGACGTGGAGGCGGCGCTCGCGGCGGCCGAGGCCATCACCTATCCGGTCATGCTCAAGAGCACGGCGGGCGGCGGCGGCATCGGCATGCAACTCTGCGCCACCCCCGATGAGCTGCGCGCGGCGTTCGACCGGGTGCAGCGCACGGCCCGTGCCTCGTTCGGCGATGCGCGGGTGTTCCTGGAACGCTTCGTGGCCGAGGCGCGCCATGTGGAGGTGCAGATCTTCGGCGACGGCAGCGGGCGCGTGGTGGCGCTGGGCGAGCGCGACTGCTCGCTTCAGCGGCGCAACCAGAAGGTTCTGGAGGAGGCGCCCGCCCCCCTGCTCTCGGACGCGACCCGCGCCCGCCTCCATGCCGCCGCCGTCCGGCTGGGGGAAAGCGTCGCCTATGAATCCGCCGGAACGGTCGAGTTCATCTATGACCCGGGGCGGGAGGATTTCTATTTCCTGGAGGTCAACACCCGCCTGCAGGTGGAGCACCCCGTCACCGAGGCCATTTTCGGCATCGACCTCGTGGAATGGATGATCCGGCAGGCGGCGGGGGAGGACGTGATCCCCGCAGCGCCGCTGAAGCCGAAGGGCGCCGCCATCGAGGCGCGTGTCTATGCGGAAATTCCCCATACCAATTTCCAGCCCAGCGCCGGACTGCTGACGCAGGTCCGCTTCCCGGTCTCCGCACGGGTGGACACCTGGGTGGAGACCGGGGCGGAGGTGACGCCCTTCTACGATCCCATGATCGCCAAGGTGATCGTTGCGGGCGACGACCGCCCGGCTGCCATCGCCGCGCTCAGGGCCGCACTGGACGAGACCTCCATCTGCGGCATCGAGACAAACCTCGCCTATCTGCGGGCCATTGCCGGCTCGGAGCTGTTCGCCTCGGGCAAGGTGGCCACCACCGCGCTGAAGGACTTCGCCTTCCAGCCGCGCAGCGTGGAGGTGCTGAGCCCCGGCGCGCAAACCAGCCTGCAGGACCTGCCGGGCCGGCTCCATCTGTGGCATGTGGGCGTGCCGCCCTCCGGCCCCATGGACGCCCGCTCCTTTGCCCGCGCCAACGCCCTCGTGGGCAACCCGGAAACGGCACCCGCACTGGAACTGACCGTCAACGGGCCGACCCTGCGCTTCCATGCGGACGCAACCGTCGCGCTCGCCGGTGCCGCCATGCCGGCGACGCTGGACGGCGCGCCCGCGCCGCACGATGCCGGCTTCGCGGTGAAGGCGGGGCAGGTGCTCGCCATCGGCGCCAATGCCGGCCCCGGCCAGCGGGCCTATCTGGCGGTGGGCGGGGGCTTCGAGGCGCCGGAGGTGCTGGGCTCGCGCGCC
>NCCY01000149.1 GCA_002279855.1 Rhizobiales bacterium 12-68-15 | reverse complement strand
CGAGGCCGCACCCGTGACGAGAGCGGAAAGTCCTTCTACCTGCATCGTATGGTTTCCCTTGTGAAATCCTGTGACGGCGCGTGCGCCGCCAGCCTGCTCTTGTGCCCCGGTCCGACCGGCCGTGGCGGGTGTTCATCCCGCCCTTGTCTTGCCGGGGTGCTCCCCTCTCGCCTTGTGCGGGCGACGCACCGCGCCGGCCCGCATCCTCGCCCCGCCGGACGTTCCCACCGGGCGTTTACCAACCGCCTCTTCCAGCCCTCTGCCAAACCGGGTGCTCCCCTCTCCCGCGCAGCGGGGGAGGGAGGGGGAGGGGGCAGGCCGGGAGCGGGCTTCGCCGTATCGCGTGTGCCGATCCCTCGGGCATAAAGCCCCTCGATCTCGGCGGCGTACTTGGTCTGGATGTTGGCGCGGCGCACCTTCATGGTAGCGGTCACCTCGTCGTCGTCATGATCCAGCTCCTTCACCAGAAGGTGGAACTGGCGCACATGCGAGACCTGCGCGAGCTGGGCGTTCGCGGCGGCGATCTCGGTGGCGATGAGGTCGCGCACTTTTTCGTTTTCCGCCAGCGACCGGAAGTGGGTGAAGGCGATCCCGCGCGCTTCGGCCCACTGGCCCACCGTGTCGGCATCGATCTGGATGAGGGCGGAGACATATTTGCGCCGCTCGCCGATGACGATGCATTCCTTGATGTAGGGGCTGGACTTCACCGTGTTCTCGATCTCGGAGGGAGAGAGATTCTTGCCGCCGGCGGTGATCATGATGTCCTTGAGGCGGTCGATGATCTTGAACTGCCCGTCCACCAGTTCGGCCACGTCGCCGGTGTGGAGCCAGCCATCGCGGATGGCGGCGGCGGTAGCCTCGTCATTCTTGTAATAGCCGGCGAACACGGTGTCGCCGCGCACCAGGATCTCGCCCATGTCGCCGAGCTTCATCTCGACGCCCCGCGCCGCCGCGCCGACGCAGAGCGGGACGAGATGGGACAGCTTCTGCCCGCAGGCGAGGCCCGTGGTCTCGGTGGCGCCATAGACCTCCACCAGCGGCACGCCCAGCGTGCGGAAGAAGCGCACGATGCGCGGCGAGATGGGCGCCGCCCCGGTCATGGCCACCTTCACCCGGCCAAGGCCGATATAGTGCTGGAGCGCGCGGAAGATGGTGAGCCAGCACAGGAAGAAGACGAGCTTCTGCGCCAGCGTCCGCTTCTCGCGCGGCACTTCGGCGAACGGCTCACACGCGGCAAAAGCGCGCTCGAACAAGGCGCGGCGCAGGCCGCCCGCCTCCATCAGCTTGAGATAGATGGAGGAATGCAGCTTCTCCCAGATCCGCGGCACGCCGAGGAAGACCGAGGGGGCGACCTCCCGCAGGTCTTCCTGCACGGTGCGGATGCTCTCGCCGAAATTCACCTGCGAGCCGAGATAGAGCGGCGCCATGGTGGTGAGCATCTGCTCCGCCACATGGCACAGGGGCAGATAGGACAGGTGCGTGGATTGACTGTCCATGTCGAGGCAGTCGGCGAGCGCGATCGCCTCGGCGCGCAGGTTCCGGTAGCTGAGCATGGCGCCCTTGGGCTTTCCGGTGGAGCCTGAGGTGTAGATCATCAGCCCGATGTCTTCGAGGGTCTGGCGGGCGAGGCAGTCCTCGATCAGGCGCGGATGCTCGGCGGCGCAGGCGCGGCCCATCTCCTCCAGCGCGGCAAACGAGGTGACGAGATCGGCGGGATAGGAGCGCAGGCCCTTCTCCTCGATCACCACCACACGCCGCAGCGCAGGCAGTTCGGCGCGGCGCTCCAGCACCTTGTCCACCTGCTCCTGGTCCTCGCAGATCACCACCTCGGTGTCGGAATGGGCGAGCACATAGGCCACCTCGTTGGCCGGGCTGGTGCAGTAGACGCCCACCGCCACCCCGTTCACCAGCCCAGCGCCGAGCTGGGAGAGCACCCATTCCACCCGGTTCTCGGAGATGATGGCGAGGTGCCCGCCCTCCGGCAGGCCAAGCGCCCGCAGGCCGAGGCCCACATGGCTGGCGCGGCGGAAATAGTCGGCAAAGGACAGTGGCCGCCAGATGCCGAAATCCTTCTGCCGGATGGCGGTGCGGTCCGGCTGGCGGGCGGCCTGTTCGCGCAGCATCTGCGGCAGGGTGAGTGCGGGGAAGTCCATGGGCTGTTCCTCAGGAGAGCCAGCGCTTGCGGCGCTTGTAGTGCTTCACGTCCCGGTAGCTCTTCTCGGCGCCCTCGCCGGCGATGCCGAGATAGAATTCGCGCACGTCCTGGTCCTTCATCAGCTTCTCGACCGGGCCGTCGATCACCACCTTGCCGGTCTCCAGGATGTAGCCGGTATGCGCGACCGCCATGGCCACCGCCGCGTTCTGCTCCACCAGCAGCATGGAGACGCCGCGCTCGCGGTTGATGCGGGCGATGATGGTGAAGATCTCCTCCACCAGCTTGGGCGAGAGGCCGAGGGAGGGCTCGTCCAGGAGGATGAGCTTGGGCTGGGCGATGAGCGCGCGGCCGATGGCGAGCATCTGCTGCTCGCCGCCGGAGAGATAGCCCGCCCGCCCGGCGCGGCGCTCGAACAGGCGTGGGAAATACTCGTAGACCGTGTCGAACTTCGTCGGCGGAAGGCCGCGCCCGGAGAGGGCGAAGGTGGCGGCGGTGAGGTTCTCCTCGACGGTGAGATCCTCGAAGATGCGCCGCCCCTCCATCACATGGAACAGCCCGCGCCGCACGAGGGCGTGGGGCTTCACCCCGGCAATGGGCGCACCGTCGAAGGTGATGGCGCCGGCGGTGACCGCGCCATCCTCCAGCTCCAGCAGGTTCGAGACCGCCTTCAGCGTGGTGGACTTGCCCGCCCCGTTGGAGCCGAGCAGCGCCACCACCTGTCCGCGCGGCACGCTGAGGGAGAGCCCCCGCAGCACCTGGACGGTGTTGTTGTAGACGACTTCGATGTTGCGGACGTCGAGGATGGTGTCGGTCATCGGGCGTGCTCCTGGGCGCGACAGGCCCCCTCTCCCGCAAGGCGGGGGAGGGTGGGGGAGGGGGATGTGCCGTGCATTCGTCCCGGCAAATCCGGCTTTCGGCCGGCCCCTCCCTGGCCTCCCCCGCAGGCGGGAGAGGGGATGGCGACGGGGCTCAGCCGCCGACCTTGATCCAGTCGGAATCCGCCACCATCAGCTTCTTGGCCGCGTCGTAGCGATAGACGCGCCCGACCGGCACGGAATTGCCGGGGATGGAGATCGGCACCCCGATGAGGCCGCCGGTGTCGAAGTCCTTCAGCGAGTTCAGCGCCGCCTTCAGGTTCTCGGCGGTGAGCGTCTTGCCTGCCGCCAGCGTGCGCTTGGCGCTCTCCAGGAACAGCATGGCGGTGAGGAAGCCCTGCATGTAGGCGGTGGACTGGTAGTCCGGCCGCATCTGCCGGATCTTCTCCAGCATCGGGCTCTTGCCCTCGGTGTCGTAATAATAGCGGTAGGGCATCACGCCCATGAAGCCGTCCGCCGGCTCGCCCACCTTGGTCCAGAGCGAGTTGTCCATGGACCAGAACGTGCCCATGAACTTGGTGGCGAGGCCCATCTGCTTGGCCTGGCTCATGAACTCGGGCAGCGGCGCCAGCACGTAGCCGTGGAAGATGGTGAAGTCCGGATTGGCGCGCCGCAGCTTGAGGATTTCGGTGGAGACATCCACCGCCGAGGGCGGGGTGACGATGGTCTCGGTCATCTTCAGGCCGAGCGCCTTCACCTGCGCCTGTCCTGCCGCGATGGGGTCGCGGCCGAATTCGGTGTCCGAATGCACGAAGGCGATCTTCGCGCCCGGCTTCGTCTTGGCCACGTACTGCAGCAGGATGTCGAACATCTGCGTGTAGTCGGGGCCGGCGATGAACTGGAACGGATACTTCTTCGGGTCGTTCAGTTCGCTGGCAAAGGAGGCGCCGGCCATCAGGATGGACTTGCGGCGGTCCAGCTCCGCATTGATGGTCTTCGCGAAGGCCGTCGAGTCCGAATAATAGAGGTGGATGTCCGCCTGGCTTGTGAGCTTGTTGAACACCGCCACCGACTGGTCGGTCTTGTAGGCGGTATCCTCCGCCAGATAGGTCACCTTGCGGCCGGCGATGCCGCCGCCGTCATTGATGATCTTCACATAGTCCTGGATGCCGGCATGGATGCCGATGCCCGCGAAGGCGAACACGCCCGAGAGCGGGATCGAGCCGCCGATGACGATGTCATCCGCCGCCTGCGAGGGGCGGATGCCGAGCCCGATGGCCGCACCCGCGCCGAGGGCGAGGGACAGGGCCTGCCGTCTGTTCATGTCCATGGTGTTTCCTCCGGTCTGCTTCTGGTTGTTGTCACGCATACCTGTTGTTCTTGGCCGTCATGTCGCGCCGGGCCTTCCCCGGCCGGGACCGGCATCCCCCTCAGGTCTTGAACGGCCAGAGGTGGAAGAAGCGGCGGGTCCGCCGCCAGATTTCGGCGAGGCCGTGGGGCTCGAAGATGAGGAAGCCCACGATCAGCCCGCCGAACACGATGGTGCGCACCGGCGAGAGGATGGCGACCGCATCGGGCAGCACCGGCGAGAGCAGCCCCACCGCCAGCTTCAGCACTTCCGGCACCATGGTCATGAACACCGCGCCGAGGATGCCGCCGAGGATGGTGCCCATGCCGCCCACGATGACGGCGGCGAGGAAGAAGATGGAATAGACGAAGGGAAAACTCTCCGGCGTCACCACGCGGAAGAAATAGGCCCAGAGCCCGCCGGCCAGCCCCGCATAGAAGGAGGAGAGCGCGAAGCTCATGAGCTTGTAGCGCAGCAGCGGAATGCCCAGCACCTCCGCCGAGATGTCGCGGTCGCGGATGGCGATGAAGGCGCGGCCGATGCGGGTGCGGAACAGGTTGGCGGCGGCCAGCACCGACACCAGCATGATGGGCACCACCAGCCAGTAGAGCTGGGCGGGGCGTGCCATCTCGAAGCCGAAGATCCGGGCCGGCGCCACATTGATGCCCGAGACCCCCTGCGTGACGCTGGTCCAGTTGGCGAACACGAAGTGCAGGATGAAGGAGGCAGCAATGGTCGCCATGGCGAGATAGAGCCCCTTTACCCGCAGGCTCGGCAGGCCCACCAGCGCGCCCACCCCGGCGGTGACGAAGCCGGCCGCCAGCAGGTTGACGAGCGTCGGCGTGCCGAGCCGCGCCTCCAGCACCGCGACCGTGTAGGCGCCAACCCCCATGAAGGCCGCCTGACCCAGCGAGACGAGGCCGGTGAAGCCGGTGAGGATGTTGAGCCCCGTGGTGGAGATCACATGGATCGCCACGAGGCAGGCGATATAGAGCCAGTATTCGCCGGCCACGAACGGGAACAGCCCGAGCGCGAGGATCAGAACGGCGAGCCAGGCTTTCTGCGTGCGCGTGTCGAACAGCGCCTCGTCGGCGGCGTAGGTCTCCTTGAGCGTACCGATGCGCATGTCAGAGCCTCTCGATTTCGACGGTGCCGAACAGGCCGTAGGGGCGCACCATCAGCACCAGCATGAGCAGGCCGAAGGTGGCGAGCATCTTGTATTCGCCGCCCAGATACGTGCCGCACCACGCCTCCAGCAGGCCGACGAGGATGCCGCCGATCAGCGCCCCGGCGATGGAATCCAGCCCGCCCACGATCACCACCACAAGGGCCGAGAGGCCGAACACGCCCATGGTGGGGGCGATGCCGCCCACCGCGCCCACCAGAATGCCCGCGCCCGCCGCCGCCGCGCCCGCGAACATCCACGCCACCGAGAACACGGCGGGCACGTTGATGCCGCAGGAATAGGCCGCCGCCTGGTCGCTGGCGGTGGCCCGCAGCGCCACGCCGCCGCGCCAGAAGCGGAAGGCCAGCAGGAACAGGGCGATCACCACCGCCGACACGGTGAAGCCGATCACCACCTTGCGGGAGACATAGGCGTCGCCGATGAAGATGGGGGTCTTGCCCATGAAGTCCGGCAGCGCGGTGGGCTCCGCGCCCCAGATGATTTCGGCGAGCCCGATCAGCACCGAGCCGACGCCGATGGTGACCATGAACACCGAGATGGCGGCTTCCCCCAGCATGGGGCGGATCACCGCCCGCTCGATGGCTGCGCCCAGAAGCGCGCCGCCGAGGATGGCGAGCACGATGGCGGCATAAGGGGGAAGCCCCATGCCGGCGGTGAAGGAGAAGAACAGATAGGCGCCGATCATCAGCATTTCGCCGATGGCGAGGTTCACCACCCGCGTCGCCTTGTAGATCAGCACGAAGGCGAGCCCCGTGAGGGAGAGCAGCGCGCTGTTGCCGAGCCCGGCCAGCGTGACTTCCGTGAAGAACAGCCAGTCGAAATCCATCACGCCGCCTCCCGTCCCTGGATGCGGCGCTGGAGCGCCTCCACGTCCGTGCCGCCCAGATAGGCGCGGATCACGTCCGGATTCTGCGTCACCTCGGCCGGGGCGCCGCGGGCGATGACGGTGCCGAAATTCAGCACCACCACATGGTCGGAAATGTCCATGACCATGCCCATGTCATGCTCCACCATCAGGATGGTGACGCCCCATTCCTCCTTCACGTCGAGGATGAAGCGGGCCATGTCCTCGGTCTCTTCCCGGTTCATGCCCGCCACCGGCTCGTCCAGCATCAGCACCTTGGGCCGCATGGCGAGCGCGCGGGCGAGTTCCACCCGCTTGCGCAGGCCATAGGGCAGGGAGGCCACCGGCTGGTTGCGGATGTGGTTGATTTCGAGGAAGTCGATCACCCGCTGCTCGATTTCGGCGCGCAGCTCCATCTCCTCCTTCTGCGCCCGGCCCCAATAGAGCAGGGCGTCGAATAGGTTCGTGCGCATGTGGGCGTGGCGGCCGAGCTTGATGTTGTCCAGAACGGTCATGCCCCGGAACAGGGCGATGTTCTGGAAGGTGCGGGCGAGGCCCAGCTTCGCCCGGTGGGGCGGATGGGTGCGGGTGATGTCCGCGCCCTCAAAGCGGATGGCGCCCTGCTGCGGCGTGTAGAAGCCGGAAATGCAGTTGAACAAGGAGGTCTTGCCGGCGCCGTTCGGGCCGATGACGGCGGTGATGGA
>NCCY01000148.1:15917-17296 GCA_002279855.1 Rhizobiales bacterium 12-68-15 | reverse complement strand
GTCCGAGATCATATCCGCCGCCATGTCCCGCGCCCTGCAGACCGCGACGGTCCAGCGCGTGATCGCCGATTCCGGCCTGTATGCCGCGCCGCTCGGGCCAGAGAAATTCGCCGACTTCATCGCCTCCGACTTCGACCACCAGAAGCGGCTGATGCAGCAACTGGAGATGAAGGCCCAATGACCACAGCGCGATATCAGATCCCGCGCGACGGGCTGTCAGCCGACCAGCTCAGGGCATGCGAGACCTTCACCCGCCTCACCGGCCACCCCTTGCAAGGCCCATTCGCCGTCTGGCTGGACCGGCCCCATCTCATTCTGCCGCTTCTCGGTGTGTTCGATGCCCTTCGAACCAAAGTGGATCTCGATGTCCGCCTTCAGAAGCTGATGATCCTGGCGGTGGCCCGCCACTGGTCCGCACAGTTCGAGTGGCACACCCATGCCCCGCTGGCGCGCAAGGCGGGGGTCACGGAGGACGTGATTTCCGCCATTGCCCACCGGCAGCCGGTGACCTTTGAACGTGACGACGAAAGGGTGGTCTATGCGGTGGTGCAGGAGTTGAACGAGACGCGCGCGCTCACCGACGAGACCTTCGCCGCGGCGGAGCGTGTGCTGGGGCACAGCGTGCTCGTGGAACTGATTGTCGCCATGGGCTATTTCGTCATGATCGCGATCACGCTCAATGCCTTTCGGGTGCTGCCCGCCAATGGCGCGGAGCCATTGCCCAAAGGGTAGGTCACGCCATTCAGATGGGCGCGCGCGCCGCGCGTGTGCGCCCATCGCCGGCGTCATGACGGCATCTGATGGCGCACGGCCTGAAACGACAAAACCCCGCGCAAGGCGGGGTTTTGTCGTTTCAGCGAATGGCGCTCCCAAGGGGAATCGAACCCCTGTTTTCGCCGTGAGAGGGCGACGTCCTAGACCGCTAGACGATGGGAGCGTTTCGCGAAGGCGCTTCGTATAGCGGCGAACCGGGGGTGGGGCAAGGGTCTGGCTGACGATTTCCCGGCTTAAGTGTTCAGCGGGGGGCGGCCGCCGAAAATGGCGCTGCCAACGCGCACATGGGTTGCGCCCTGATGCACCGCGACCGCAAAGTCGCTGCTCATCCCCATGGACAGGCCGCTCAGCCCGTTGCGGCGGGCAATTGCGGCGAGCAGCGCGAAGTGCGGCGCCGGCACGTCCTCGGCGGGCGGGATACACATCAGGCCCAGCACGTCGAGGCCGTAGCTGTCCCGGCACGCTGCGATGAAGGCATCGGCCTGTTCGGGCAGCACGCCCGCCTTCTGCGGCTCCGCGCCGGTATTCACCTGCACGAACACCGGCAGCCGCCGGTCCTGACGGGTCATCTCGTCCGCCAGCGCCGCCGCGATCTTCGGGCGATC
>NCCY01000148.1:0-15911 GCA_002279855.1 Rhizobiales bacterium 12-68-15 | reverse complement strand
GCCCCGGCCGCGATGACGGGGCGGATGTCCTCCACCGGAAAGGTCTTGGAGACGCAGATCAGTTCCACCTCCTCCGCCCCGCGCCCCGCATCCCGGCAGGCAAGAGCGATCGCCGCGCGCACGTGGGCAAGGGATCTCGCGCAGGTAGAAAGAGATGATTCGTCTGTCATTGTCCTGCCTTGAAGAAGCTTCGACGCCGCACCGACCCCGACCATCGCATGAGCTTAGCCGAAGAGAACATAGTCCGGGCGCCATTCCCGCGCCTGACCTGCAAAATGTCTCCCTTTTGCCGTGCGATGCCTTAAGAAGGAAGGACATAGTGCGCGGACCGACCAGGGATGTCTTCAGCCGTTATGCAGGGACAGTCCGGACCGGGTGGGGGCCGACGGGGCGTGAGCATTCGCCGCCGGGCCATCCTGCTGATTCTGCTGGTTTCCATCCCGCTCATTTCGGAGCGGATGTACTCGCTCTATGCCGAGCGTGAAGCCGCTCTCGCCGCGACGCTGGAGAACCTCCAGCAGGTCGCCGCCAATGTGGGCCTGTCCCAGCGCGAGACCATCGCCGTCGCGACCGGCTTAGCGCAGATGCTCTCGCGGCAGGCGGCCGCTCTGTTGGCCGACCCTCCGGCCTGCGACGCCTTCCTCCACGGCGCCACCAGCGACCTTCTGGGGGTACGCAACATCATGATCGCGGGGCCGATCCTGTCGAACTTCGTTGTCTCGCCCCGCACCGGACGCAGCCTCGTCTCGGTGTCGGAGGCCGAGCGCAATGACCGGCGCGAGGTGCAGGCCGTGGCGGTCGTATCCCTCGACCTGGAATGGATGTCGGAAGCCCTGGCCCGCGCCGGGAGTGCGCCGGGTGTGATCGTCGTGGTGGTGGACGGAAACGGGGTGGGGCTCGCGCGCTATCCGCTGCGGCCCGGTTTCGTCGGCAGTCCCTACCGGGCGCCGGATTTCCTCGCCAGCATTGCCGGACGCGAGCGGGGCGCATTCCGCGACGCGGGCGCCGGGCGGGAAGCGCGCATCTATGCCGTCTCCCGCGTCCCCGGCACCGATGTACGGGTGCTCGCCAGCATGCGGGAGGCCGACGCGGTGGGCGCACTCGATACCCGGATCCTCGCCACTCTCGCCACCTTCCTGCTGGTGATGGCACTTTTCATTGCCCTCGCCCTCTATCTTGCCCGCCGGATGATCGTGGCCCCCATCAACCGTCTGGCCTCGGGCCTGCTCGCTTACGGGACAGAGGGGGCGCAGGACCTGAGGGACCTGCGCATCCGGGAGTTCGAGCCGATCCTTTTCGCCTATGAGGAAATGAGCCGCCGCCTGACGGCGCAGACCTCCAATCTGCGCCGCATGAACAACCGCCTTGCCGCGCTGGCCAGCACGGACGGGCTGACCGGGCTTGTGAACCGCCGATCCTTCGATGTGCAGTTCTCCGAGGAATGGGTCCGCTGCGCGGATGCCAGCCAGTCGCTTGCGCTCGTCATGATGGATGTGGATCATTTCAAGCTGTTCAACGACAGCAAGGGGCATCTCGCCGGCGACGAGGCGCTGCGGCGGGTGGCCGACAGGCTCATCGCCGCAACAGCGGGGACGGGCCATGTGGCGGCGCGCTATGGCGGAGAGGAATTCATCATCCTCCTCGCGGCCACGCACATATCGGAGGCCCTCGAGTTCGCGGAGACGCTGCGCCACATGGTGCTGACCCTCGGCATCCCCCATTCCAGATCGCCGCTCGGCCAGCTGAGCGCCAGCTTCGGCGTGGCGGCGATGGTGCCGACGCTCGATGTGTCGCCCGATGTGCTTCTCGCGCGCGTGGATGCCGCGCTTTATGACGCCAAGCGACTGGGGCGGAACCGGGTGGTCGGCGCCCGCGAGGCGCCCATGCCCCAGATGCGCGCCCTGTGATGCCCGCGCCTGCGCTGCGGCCCGGCTGCGCCGCGCTCGCCGTCATGGTGCGCGGGGATCGCGTGCTGCTGGTGCGCCGCGCCAATCCGCCCGATGCCGGCCTGTGGGGATTTCCCGGTGGACGCATCGAATGGGGCGAGACCGCAGCTTCGGCTGCCGCGCGCGAGCTGGCGGAGGAAACCGGCATTCAGGGAACGCCCGGTGCCGTGCTGCCGGTGATCGAGGCCATGGACCGGGCGGCGGATGGCACGGTGCGCCACCATTACCTGATGGTCCCCGTCCTGTGTCGCTGGCTGGCGGGCGAGGGCGCCCCCGCCGACGACGCGCTGGAGGTGGGGTGGTTCACGGCGGGCGACCTTGAAACGGTCGCGACGCAGCTCAGCGACTGCGTCGCGGAGGTCGCAGGCCTGGCCTTTCAGGCCGCTCACGCCGACTGACGGCGCTCCAGCGTCACATAGGTGAAGGGCGCCTCGTCGCCCGGCCCCTGGTGTGGCCCGTCACGGGCCACCTCCTGCCACATCGCCGGATCATAGGGCGGCAGCAGCACGTCGCCTTCGGGCGACAGATGGACCTTGGTGAGGTGGATGCGGTGCGTCAGCGGCAAGGTCTCGGCAAAGACCCGCCGGCCGCCGATCACCATCACCTCTTCCGCGCCCATCTCGCCGGCGACGTCCTGCGCCAGCCCGAGAGCCGCGTCGAGGCTGCGGGCGAGCCGCACCCCTTCCGGCACCCCGAAGTCGGGATCCGCGCTGACAACCACCGAGATGCGCCCCGGCAGCGGGCGTCCGATGGAAACGAAGGTCTGCCGCCCCATCAGCAGCGGCTTGCCAAGCGTCAGCGCCTTGAAGCGCTTGAGGTCCGAGGGCAGGCGGAACGGCAGGTCGAGCCCGCGCCCGATGACGCCGTTTTCCGCAACCGCCACCACATGGACGAGAGGCGCGCCAGACGGGGCGGAATTCATGCAGCAGCCCTCGCAAGGCGCAGCGCCCGCCCGGCGGCATCGATGCCGGAGAGATGGGCGCCGTGGCAGGTGGAAAAGTCATGGAGGCGGGCGGCTTCGCCCGCGAACAGCAGGCGGTCTCCCACCGTGTCCAGCAGCCGTGCCCGCAGATGGGCGAGCCCCGGCACGGCACAGGAATAGGCGCCGCCGATGAGCGGGTCCCCGGCCCAGTTGGTGGCACGCACATCCGCCACCCGCTCCGCAATGTCGTTGCCGAAGGCGGCGGTCAGGGCGGAGCGGACCGCATCGGCCAGCGCCCCCGCGCCGTCTTCCAGCAGGGCGCCGGCCACAGGCCCCGCCACATGTCCGATGGCGACGGGGCGCTCTCCGGGCAGGATCTGGAAATTCACCGTGGCGGCGCCGGAGCGGCAGACGGTGACGCCCGTGCGCTCGTCATAGCCGAACACGTCGCGGTCGAAGCCGATGGCGACCTTCTCGGCGACGCCCAGCCGCAGGGCGTCGAACGCCTCGGCGAGCGAAACCGGCAAATGCGGGGCGAAGGTGATCCGGCCCTGCGCGAGAACGGCAGTCGGCACAGCGATGATGACCGTGCGCGCCCGCACCTCGCCTCTGGGGGTCGCGAGACGCACCCCGCCTCCGGACCAGTCGATGTGCGTCACCGGGCAGTCCAGCTCTACCGGAACATGGGCATGGTGCGCCCGCACGAGGGCGCCATAGCCGTCAATCACCGGCCAGTTGAACTCGGTGTCCCGGTAGGCGGCAAAGTCGCGGGTGGAAATGCCCGGCGGCGGGCTCGCGGTCATCAGGCAGAACCAGTGCCGCACGAGGTCGGCCCACTGCCCGGCCGGCGCGCGGTCCAGAACCGCCTGCGCGGGCTCATCGGGGCCGGTTTCGCCGGCGGCGCGTACCGCATCGAAGGCTGCATCCACCGCGTCGGCGGCTGCGTTCGCCACCTCGGGCGCGGCCCAGCCCCCCTCCAGCCACAGGTTCCGCACCAGCCTTGTAGATGTGGTGCGATAGCGGAAGCCGAGCGCATCGGCGATGGGGACGAACGGGTTGGTATCGGCGGCGTGCAGCCAGTGGCAGCCAAGGTCCCAGGTCTGGCCGAAGCGGGTGGTCTCCGTGAAGGCCCGCCCGCCGGTGCGGCCGGAGGCTTCCAGCAGCACGAAGCGCGCGCCCACATCCATCAGGGCGCGCGCGGCCGCGAGCCCCGCGGCGCCCGCACCGACGATGGCGACCTCATAATCTGCGGGCATGGGAACCCGCGGCTATTTCTTGCGAAACACGTCGAGCCGGACCACTTCCGCACCGCCGCTGGGGCGATCCGCCTCGGAGGCCGGCGTCTCCGCGCCGGGCGTCTCGGCATCGCTGCGTCCAGCGCCGCTCGCCAGCGTCGGCTCGGACGCGGCCCCGCGCACGGGGGGGCGCACCGGGAGCGCAGAGGCAGAGGGAACCGGATTGGCCGTGGCCGGCGTCAGCGCCTGGACGGTGCCGCCCTGCGGCTCGGCCATGGCGGCGGCGGTTTCCTCGGCCAGCTCGAACTGGAGGCCGAACTTCACGGAGGGATCGAAAAAGCCCTTGAGGGCGGCGAACGGCACCAGCAGCCGCTCCGGCACGCCGCCGAAGGACAGGCCGACCTCGAAACCGTAATCCGTGACCAGCAGATCCCAGAACTGGTGCTGGAGGACGATGGTCATCTCCTCCGGGTATTTTTCCCGCATCCGCGTCGACAGGCGCACGCCGGGCACGCGCGTATCGAAGGCGATGAAGAAATGGTGCTCGCCCGGCAGGCCGTCGCGGGCGACGTCCGTCAGGACGCGGCGAACCACTCCCCGCAGGGCATCCTGCGCGAGAAGGTCGTATCTGATCTGATCCGTCGAACCCATGTCCTGAAAAGCCACGTCCCGAATAGGCAGCCACCGATCGTGTGACACACGGGAAAACGGAAGGATCGCGCACGAGGGCGCACCCTCGGCACGAACCAGGATTTCACGTGCCGCCTTCCTCCCGGCATCGGAGGCCGGAAAAGGAAGTGGAGGCTTCTGTTGCCAGGTGCCTCCGAACCCCGCCTATCCGGTGCTAACCGGGAGGACTTTGTTTAGGTTTTCAAACCGCTCACGCGGCCTGAGCAACCCGAGCATAGTTGTCATTCGCAACTATAGGTCGGCCCGATGACGGCGGAACCATGCCGGGCGAAAGAAAGTCCTTTACACCCTCGTCGATCCTGTTTCGCCCCCGCCGGAGCCCGCCGCCACTGGCGTGGAGGTCGGGCTTTGGTGGAGGCGCCGGGTACTGCCCCCGGGTCCGATAGGCTTATTACGACAACCATTTATCGCCATATCCAGCTTGCGCCGGCTCGATGAATATAGGCTCCCGCCGCCCTCAGTGAAAGGGGCAGGGCGGGATTTCCTCACTCCGCGTCCGAAAGCGGATGCAGATCGCGCACCATGGCGGCCAGCCGCTCGTCCAGCACATGGGTGTAGATCTGCGTGGTGGAGATGTCCGCATGGCCGAGAAGGGTCTGGACGATCCGCAGGTCCGCGCCGTGGGCGAGCAGGTGGCTGGCAAAAGCATGGCGCAGCACATGGGGCGAGAGCGCGGCGGGATCGAGCCCGGCGGCACGGGCGAGGTCCTTGAGGTCAAGTGCCGCGTGCTGGCGCGTCAGGTGCCCGCTCGCTCCCGATGACGGGAACAGCCAGCGCGACGTCTCCAGCCCCGCCGCGCGTCGGGCATCGAGCCATGCGGCCATGGCCTCCTTGTTGCCGCCCTTGCCCGTGACGATGATGGCATCGCCCCGGGTGCGGGCCGCACTGGCCGGCAGCGCCGCCAGTTCCGAGATCCGGAGGCCGGTGGCGTACAGCATCTCGATCAGGCACACGGTCCGCAGGCGCCGCAGACGCTCGGCCGGCTTCACCTGTTCCAGCGCCCGGGCATGGGCGGTGGCGATCAGGCCGCTGACGTCCTCGACAGTGAGAACCTTCGGTAGGGCCCGCCCGCGCTTGGGGCCTTCCAGAACAGCGGCGGGGTCATCGCCCCGGTGTCCCTCCGCATAGAGGAAACGGTAGAACTGCCGCAGCGCCGAGAGCCGGCGGGCGACGGTGGCCGCCTTGAAGCCGCGTCCCGAAAGATCCGCAAGATAGGCGCGCAATTCCGCCGTTCCCGCCCCCTCCAGTCGCGCCCCGAGAGTGGTGAGGAACAGGGCGAGATCGTCCAGGTCGCGGCGATAGGCGTCCAGCGTGTTGGCGCTCGCGCCACGCTCCACCGCCTGCATGTCGAGGAACAGCGCGAGCGGGCCCGCCGCGCTCATTTGCTGAATTTGTCGTTCGGCACCGTGAAGGTCGCGTCGCGACGGATGGGCTCGACCTTGTTGGCAAGCCACCACGCCCCGCCATAGGCACAGCCGGCAAGGAGCGCGATCACCACGAGGAGACGGACAAGACTGGCCACGCGCGAAAGCCCGAATCAGCGTGAATTGGAACCGCCCCAGACCTCGCATGCTCACGCTTCGCTTTCAACCGCATTGCCGGAGCGGGAGTGCGGTGCTACTGGCGGAGGCGTCATGATGAGCAGGACGGCAGGCATTACGCCGATGGACGGGGCCGAAGACGCGGCGACTGAGGGAGACGAGGCTGCGGCCGCGCTGCTGCGTGCCCGCCTTGGCGCGCGCGCGCTTGTGCTGGTGGGCATGCCGGGGGCCGGCAAGTCTTCCGTGGGGCGCCGCCTCGCCAAGCGCCTCGACCTGCCGTTCTTCGATGCGGACGACGAGATCGAGAAGGCGGCGGGGATGAGCATCCCCGACATTTTCGCGAGCCGCGGCGAGGCGGAATTTCGCCTCGGCGAGAAGCGCGTCCTCGCCCGCCTGCTGCAAGGCGGGCCGGCCATCATCGCCACAGGCGGCGGCGCCTTCATGAATGCGGATACCCGCGCCCGGGTCGTCGAGACCGGGATTTCCGTCTGGCTGCGGGCGGACCTTCCGACACTCCTGCGCCGGGTCAAGAAACGCAACGACCGCCCGCTCCTCGCCGGGGCGGACGCGGCCGAGCGCCTCGCGGCACTGCAGGCCACCCGCGAGCCGGTCTATGCCCTCGCGGACGTGACGGTGGATTCGCGCGAGGTCTCGCACGAGGCCGTGCTCGCGGAGGTCATTTCGGCCGTCATCCGCCATCTGGACGGCGCGCCGCCCCCCACTGCCTGAGGAATTCCATGTCCGCCCCCTCCCCGTCTTCCGAGACCGGCGCGCGCACCGTGCGCGTGGACCTCGCCGGCCGTCCCTACGACATCCTGATCGGCGCGGGCCTGCTGTCCGGCATCGGCGCGCAGATCGCGGCGCTGCGGCCGGGGGCGCGGGTCGCCATCGTCACCGACCGGAACGTGGCGGAACGCCATCTCGCGACGGTGGAAACCTCGCTGCGCGCGGCCGGCATCGGATCGGTGGCGGTGGTGGTGGCGCCGGGCGAGAAGACCAAGTCCTATGCCGGCCTCGAACAGGTGGTCGAAGGCATCATCTCCGCGCGCATCGAACGGCGCGACCTCGTGCTCGCGCTGGGCGGCGGCGTGGTCGGCGACCTCGCCGGCTTCGCGGCATCCGTGGTGCGCCGGGGCGTGGATGTTGTGCAGGCTCCCACCACCCTGCTCTCGCAGGTGGATTCCTCGGTGGGCGGCAAGACCGGCATCAATTCCCCCCAGGGCAAGAATCTGGTGGGCGCGTTCCACCAGCCGGTGCTGGTGGTGGCCGACACCGCCGCCCTCGACACCCTGCCCGCCCGCGAGGTGCGGTCCGGCTATGCGGAAGTCGCCAAATACGGGCTGCTCGGCGATGCCGCCCTGTTCGGCTGGCTGGAGGCGAAGGGGCGTGAAGTCATCTCTGGCGGTGCGGCGCGCGCCGAGGCGGTGGCGGCAAGCTGCATGGCGAAGGCCGCCATCGTCGCCCGCGACGAGAAGGAGACCGGCGATCGCGCGCTGCTCAATCTCGGCCACACCTTCGGCCACGCGCTGGAAGCTGGCGCCGGATTCTCAGACCGGCTGCTGCACGGCGAGGCGGTGAGCATCGGCATGTGCCTCGCCTTCGCCTATTCGGCCCATCTCGGCCTCTGCCCGGGACAGGATGCGGTGCGCGCGGTGCGCCACCTCGAAGCGGTCGGCCTGCCCACCCGCATCTCGCAGGTGCCCGGCGACCTGCCGGACACCGACGGGCTCATGACGCTCATCGCGCAGGACAAGAAGGTCAGCCGCGGCGCCCTCACCTTCATCCTCGCCCGGGGCATCGGCGAGGCGTTCATCGCCAGGGACGTGGATGCCGCCAGCGTGCGCGGCTTCCTCGCGGACATGCGTGCGGCGTAAAGAAGACCGTCAGTCCACCGTCTCCGTGGCACGGCGGGCGTGCTCGGACAGGTCGGTGATGCGCGGAGCCGTGCCGGTGAGGGGATTGTCCGGGTCCCAGCCATAGGTCAGCGTCTCGAAGCGCATCGAGAGCGCGTCGATCATCAGCAGGCGGCCCACCAGCCCTTCGCCGAAGCCGACAATGGCGCGGATGACCTCCAGCGCCGCCAGCGATCCGGCGATGCCGGCGAGCGCCCCGAGCACGCCGGCCTCCGCGCAGGCCGGCACGGTGCCGGCCGGGGGCGGCTCGGGGAACAGACAGCGATAGGTGGGATGGGGCGTGCCGTCCGCGCCGGTCTCGTGCGGCTTCAGGGTGGTCAGCGTCGCGTCGAACGTGCCGAGCGCGGCGGTCACCAGCGTGCGGCGGGCCAGCGCGCAGGCGTCGGACACCAGATAGCGCGTGGAGAAATTGTCCGATCCGTCCACCACCACATCCACTGACGCGACGAGGTCGAGGGCGTTGCCGGCATGGAGCCGTGTGCGGTGAAGCTCCAGGGTCACATGGGGATTGAGCGCCGCGATGGCGTCCCGCGCGCTCTCCACCTTGGGGCGGCCGATATCGGGCGTGCCGTGGATGACCTGGCGCTGGAGATTGGACAGCGATACCTCGTCATCATCCACCAGCGCGATATGCCCCACCCCGGCGGCGGCAAGATAGAGCAGCACGGGGGCGCCAAGACCGCCCGCGCCGACGACCAGTACCCGCGCCGCCTTGAGCTTCTGCTGTCCGGGCCCCCCCACCTCGCGCAGCACGATGTGGCGGGCGTAGCGTTCCACTTCCTCGGGCGAAAAGGCCATCTGGGATCACTCTCTCCTCGGGTACATCGGGGCCCGTCCTCAGCCCATGGCGCGGGCGGCGATGGATTCCGGCACGCTGACCATGGCGGCGGCGCGGCGCACCACATCGGCGAGGCCGCGCGTGGTGGCAAGTCCCGCCACCGCCTCGGGCGCGAACCAGCCCACCCGACAATCTCGGCGCGCACGCCCACTTCCTCCATCACCTCGCGCAGGGCGGCCTCCGCCAGCGTTTCTCCGGGCTCCACACGCCCGCCGGGCAGGCTCCACAGGCCGAGCCCCGGTGCAAAGCCGCGCCGGGCCAGCAGCACCTCCCCGTCACGGAACACCGCCGCGCTGGCGGCGAGCGTCGGGCGCACCGCCGTGTCACCGGGTTGGGTCATGCCGCTGCCTCCACCTTCCGTCCGCGCTTGTGCCTGCGCGCGGCCACCTTACCTTCAGGCGACAAAACGGACACGCGATTCGTGAAGCTTCACACTCCCCCGCCCCCGGCGGCCGCATCCCCCGAGGCCCCCGGCAAGACCGGAAAGCCCGCTCCGGCGCCCCGCGCCTGGCAGCGCATGCTGTCCGGGCGCCGGCTCGACCTGCTCAACCCCTCCCCGCTGGACGTGGAGATCGAAGACATCGCCCATGGCCTCTCGCGCATGGCGCGCTGGAACGGGCAGACGGCGGGTGACGCCATCTATTCGGTCGCCCAGCACGCGCTGCTGGTGGAGCGCATCGCCCGCCGCGCGGCTCCGGACATCGATGCCCGCTGGCGCGCCGCCGTGCTGCTGCACGATGCCCCGGAATATGTGATCGGCGACATGATCTCGCCGTTCAAGGCGGTGATCGGCGGCGACTACAAGGCGGTGGAGGCGCGCCTGCTGGCGGCCATCAGCCTGCGCTTCGGCCTGCCGCCGGTCTGGCCGGCGGCTCTGACCAAGATCATCAAGTCGGCGGACCGCTGCGCCGCCTATTTGGAGGCAACGCGCCTTGCCGGCTTCGCCAGCGAGGAGGCGCGGCGGCTGTTCGGCCAGCCGGTGCGTCTCGATCCCGCAGTGGAAAGGGACTACCTTACCCCCTGGGTCGGCACGGACGCCAAGAGCCGCTTCCTGGCCCGCTTCGAGGAACTCGTCCCATGATCCATGTTTGCTCCCTCTCGCGCCTGCACGAGACCGTCGAGCGCACCGGCGCGCGCCATGTGATCACCCTCATCAATGGCGGCACCGTGCTCACCCGCCCCAGCAATGTGGACCCCACCAACCACCTGTTCCTCGGCCTCAACGACATCGTGGAGGAGATCGAGGGTCTGGTGGCGCCGGGCGAGACCCACATGCACGAGATGCTGGAATTCGTACGCGGATGGCCCCGCGAGAGCCCGCTCGTCATCCATTGCTATGCCGGCATCTCCCGCTCCACCGCCGCCGCCTATGCGACGCTGTGCACGCTGCTGCCCGAGCGCGACGAGGCGGAACTGGCCTGGCGCCTGCGGGAAGCCTCGCCCACCGCGACCCCGAACGCGCGCCTCGTCGCCCTCGCCGACGCGGCGCTGCGGCGCGAGGGCCGTATGGTGCGGGCCATCGAGGCCATCGGCCGGGGCGCGGATGCGTTCGAAGGCGCGCCCTTCTCCCTCACGGTGAGCTGAGCGCGGAACCGCTCAGTCCAGCGGCGGAAACAGGTGGCTGCCGTCCGGGCCGAGCGGCAGCGGCAGAACGCGGCGTGCCGCATCCACGGGCAGCGGCGCATAGAGGTGCGGAAACAGGTCGCCGCCGCGCGAGGGCTCCCATCTCAGCGCGGCGCCAAGCGTAGCCGCCGCCACCTCCACCAGAAGCAGGTCGTCCTGCCCGCCGAAATGCCGCCGCGCGGTCTCGCGGACCTGGGCCGCGGTGGAGAAATGGATGTAGCCATCGGCAAGATCCACCGGCGCACCGGCCAGCGCACCGGCGCGCGTCGCCTCGGCCCAGAGGGCGGCGGGAACGATCTTGTAGACGAATTCGGGTTCCGGCATGGCTCCCTCCGGTGCAGGTGTGCGGTGGGGCGGGTGTACCGCACCTCGTCCCGCAAAGACACTGCGGGCCACGGGGACCGCGCAACGCCGGCCCCGATGCACCGGAATAAATCCCGACAGTCCTGTGGATTGCGAGTTTATTTTCCTAAGAGTATGATGGTGGCCGTGAGACTCGCGGCGGGGCGTGACTCACACCCCCGATGCGCAAGCCGGCAGGACGACATGCTCACCCACGGCCAGGTCTGGGGCGCCCTTGACCGCCTCGCAGCCCGCTACGGGCTCTCCGCATCCGGTCTCGCCAAGAAGGCGGGGCTCGATGCCACGTCCTTCAACAAATCCAAGCGCATCACGCCGGACGGGCGGCCGCGCTGGCCGTCCACGGAGAGCCTCGCCAAGGTGCTGCAGGCCACGGGCGCCAGCGTGGAGGACTTCACCGGCCTTCTCGACGGCTCCGCTGACGGCGTGCGGGCGCACCTGCCGCGCGAGGAGTTCCAGTCCGGTTTCGCGGAGGACCCGGCGCCCCCGCCGGTGCGGGCCATTCCCCATATCGGCCTCGCCCAGGCCGGCAAGGGTGGCTATTTCGATGATGCCGGCTTTCCCGTCGGCGGCGGCTGGGACGAAATCCTGTTCCCGGCAGTGGAGGACGAGCACGCCTATGCGCTGGAGATCAGCGGCGACAGCATGATGCCGCTCTATCGCGAGGGCGACATCGTCATCGTCTCCCCCGCCGCCTCCCTGCGGCGCGGCGACCGGGTGGTGGTGAAGACCCGCGAGGGCGAGGTTCTCGCAAAGGAACTGGTGCGCCGCACCGCCAAGACGCTGGAACTGCGCTCCCTCAATCCCGCGCACGAGGACCTTCAGTTCCCGCTGACCGACATCGCCTGGATCGCGCGCATCGTGTGGGCGACGCAGTAGCGGGCGAGATCCTTCGAACCCGCGTTCACCCCTCCCGGATCAGCGCCTCCAGCGTCTCCAGCCGGTCGGCCTCACGCGGCGGCTTGTCCCAGCGCAGGCGGGCGATGCGGGGGAAGCGCATGGCGACCCCGGAGCGATGGCGGGCGGAGCGGGCGAGACCCTCGAACGCCACTTCCAGAACGAGGCCGGTCTCCGGCGTGTGCAGCACCTCCCGCACCGGGCCGAAGCGGTTGACGGTATTGGCCCGCACGAACTTGTCGATCAGCTTCAGCTCCGCATCGGTGAAGCCGAAATAGGCCTTGCCCACGGGCACCAGCACATCGCCGGCCTGCCCCGCGCTCCAGACGCCGAACGTATAGTCCGAATAGAAGGACGAACGCTTGCCGTGGCCGCGCTGGGCATACATGAGCACCGCATCCACCGTGTGCGGATCGCGCTTCCACTTCCACCATGGCCCCTTCGGACGGCCCGGCACATAGAGGCTGTCGCGGCGCTTGAGCATCACGCCCTCCACCGCCTCCGCATCCGCCCCCGCGCCGGCCGAGGCGGGGTCCGCGCGGGCGCCGGCGAGCGCGTCCCAGGTGTCGAACGGCACCACGGGCGAGAGGTCGAGCCGGGGCTGCCCGAGCCGCGTCACCAGCGCCTCCAGCCGGGCCCTGCGCTCCAGGAACGGACGGTCGCGCAGGTCCTCGCCCGCTTCGGCGAGGAGGTCATAGGCGCGCACATGGGCCGGAAAGTCGCGCAGCATCTTCGGCGTCACCGCCTTCCGGTTCAGCCGCTGCTGGAGCACGTTGAAGGACTGGACGCGGCCCTCCTTCATCACCAGCAATTCCCCGTCGAGGGCACCGGAGAACGCCATCACCTCCGCCACATCGGGAAAGGCGGCGGAGATGTCCTCGCCGGTCCGGCTGTAGAGGCGCACCGGCCGGGCGCCGTCCGGTTCCTCCCCGGACTGTTCCCCCGCCACCACCTGAACGCGGATGCCGTCCCACTTCCATTCGGCCGAGAAATCCGCCGGGTCGAGGGCGGCAAAGTCGGCCTCCTCCACCGCATGGGCGAGCATGACCGGGCGGAACGGCACAGGGTCGCCGGTCTCCGGGCGCCCGGCGCGGCCCTCCACCCACGCGAACAGGTCTTCATAAGGCGGGGCAAGGCCCGGCCAGACCAGTTCCACCGCATCGGGCGGCAGGTCGCCGAGGCTTGCCACCGCGGTCTTGGCGAGGCGGGCGGATGCGCCCACCCGCAGCGAGCCGGTGATGAGCTTCAGCAGCGCCCAGCGGCCGGTATCGTCGAGCCCGTCCAGCCAGCGGGCAAGCTGCACCGGAAGCTCGCGCTTCGGCAGCGTGGCCAGCCCCTCCACGATCTCCGACAGGAGGGGGGAATGGTTCGGCCGCTCATGGGGCGGCGGCGCCGGCCACATGAGGGCGACGGTCTCGGAGAGGTCGCCCACATAATCGTAGGACAGGCCGAACAGCACAGGGTCGGCCCGCTCCATGATGAGGGCGCGCACCATCGCCGGCTTGGCATTGGCGAAGGACAGCGCCCCCGTCAGCGCGGCGAGCGCGATGCCGCGCTCCGGGTCCGGCGTAGCGCGGAAGTAATCGGCCATCAGGCGGATCTTGGCATTGCGGCCCGCCTCATAGGCAAGCCGGTCCAGCAGGGCGGCGAAGCGGTTCATGGCGCGGCCTCCTCCCCGGCTTCGCCCTCCTCGGCATCCTCCTCGCCATAGCCCACCATGTGGAGCGGGCGGGCGCGCAGCCCCGCCGTGCCGGCCCAGTGGACGAGGGCATCCTCCGCCCCGTGGGTCACCCACACCTCCTCGCAGCCGGTGGCGGTGATGGAGGCGATGAGGCCGTCCCAGTCCGCATGGTCGGAGATGATCAGCGGCAATTCGATGCCGCGCTGCCGGGCGCGGGCGCGCACCCGCATCCAGCCCGAGGCAAAGGCGGTGACGGGATCTGGAAACCGGCGCGACCAGACATCGGTGATGGCGGAGGGCGGCGCAATCACCACGGCACCCGCCAGATCCGCCTTCCGGGCGGCGGTGGCCGGAAGCACCTCGCCCACCGCAATGCCCTGCGCGGCATAATAGGCGGTGATGCCGGCGAGCGCCCCGTGGATATGGATGGGTGCGGTGTGCCCCGCCTCCCGCAGCAGCGCCATCACGCGCTGCGCCTTGCCCAGCGAATAGGCGCCGACAATGTGCGCCCGCTCCGGAAACACCGCGAGGGAATTCAGCAGCTTGGCGACTTCCGCGCTGGCCGGCGGATGGCGGAATACCGGCAGGCCGAAGGTGGCCTCCGAGATGAAGACATGGCAGGGCACAGGCTCGAAGCCGGCGCAGGTGGGATCGGCTGCGTCCTTGTAGTCACCGGAGGCGACGATGGTGAGCCCGCGCCACGACAGCGCCATCTGCGCGGAACCCAGCACATGCCCGGCAGGGTGGGCGGTGATGCGCACCCCGCCCACCACGACGCTCTCGCCCAGCCCTAGCGCCTGACGGCTGCCGGCGAAATCCGCGCCGTAGCGGATCGCCATGAGGTCCAGCGTCTCGCGGGTGGCGAGCACATGGCCGTGCCCGGCGCGGGCATGGTCCGAATGGCCATGGGTGATCACCGCGCGCTCCACCGGACGCACGGGATCGATATAGAAATCGCCGATGGGGCAGTGGAGGCCCTTCGGAGAGGGGCGCAGCAGGTCTTCCGGGCGCATCACACCGGATATATGGGTGGAGCCTTCGGTTTCGCGAGGGTTCATGTCCAGCCTCATCAACCAGTCCTCCGGCGATCCGGCCCTCGACCGCCGGCTCGAATGGGCCCGCTCCTATCTGGAGGCGGGCGAGGCGGAAGCCGCCGCCGGCATGCTGGCGGACCTTGCCGCCGAGGCATCGCATTTCACCCCCGCCTGGTTCCTGCTGGCGGAGGCCCGCGAGGCCATGGGCGATGCCGCGGGGGCGGCGGAGGCTTATGGCGCGGTGCTGGCCCGCGATCCCGACGACCGGATGGGCGCGGGCGTGCGGCTGGCCCGGCTCGGCGCCCGCCGGGCGGAGGGCGCCATGTCCCCCGCCTTCGTGCGCACCCTGTTCGACCAGTATGCCCCACGCTTCGACACCGCCCTGCGGGACGGGCTGTCCTATCGCGGCCCGGAATTGCTGCGCGCGGCGGTGGGCACCCCCGCGCGGGTCGGCCGGCTGATCGATCTCGGCTGCGGCACCGGCCTCGCCGCGCCCCTGTTCGCGGATCTGGCGGACGAAATGGTGGGCGTGGACCTGTCGCCCGCAATGGTCCGCGCGGCTGAGGCCCTCGGCCTGTATGCCGCGCTTCACGTGGCCGAGATGGGCGCTTTCCTCGCCGGAGAGAGGGATGCCAGCGCCGGCCTGATCATCGCCGCCGATGCCCTCTGCTATGTGGATGATCTTTCAGCCATCTTCGCCGCCGCACGGCGGGTGCTGGCGCCGGGCGGCCGGCTTGCCTTCACGGTGGAGACCCATGACGGGCCGGGCCTGATCCTGCGCGACACGCTGCGCTACGCCCACGGCGCGCCGATGGTTTCAGCCGCGCTGGAGGCCGCCGGCTTCCACATCCGTCATCTGGAAGCCGCCTCGACCCGGACCGAAAAGGGCGTGCCCGTCCCCGGCCTCGTCTGCGTGGCGGTGCGGGACTGACCCCGCCCCCGGGCCGCGCTAGACAGCCGGTTCCAGCGCAAGGCGCGCATAGGCGTCGAAGGCGGCGACATCGTCCGGCCCGCCGCGCGCGGCGATGAACTGGTCGGGACGCACGAGGACCCAGCCGGAACCGTTGACGCCATACCGTTCCGCCGCCCGCGAATCGATGCCGAGCGTGCGGACATCCACCGTCTCTCCGAGGCCGTTGGCGGCGTTGCGCACCTGCGCATTGTCCTCATCCCCGCCGAACAGCAGCAAGGTGTGCCGGCGGATGGAAAAGTGCTGCCAGAGGGAGCCCTC